>JBAWXD010000013.1:0-38575 GCA_037144275.1 Paludibacter sp.
TATTTTGCATAATACATGTTTTTCTCGGTTACTTCTGCTCGTTGATTGTTGAGTTCATTAATCTGTTGAACTGCAGCCATTAACATGGGTTCATTCAGTCCAAGACTGAAAGGCGCAATTACAGCACCATCCGCCATATTTGTTTTTAAATATTTAGTCAAATAATCCAGGTATATTTCACGCATCTTTAAATCCGCTTGTTGACCATCAAATTTTGTGGCTTTGCCAAGTAATTCACTGCCATGACTTGTTACATCTACAATTTTTTTACTCTGACGGAAATTTGTCATTTCACCTTCTGAAACGCTCAGAGATTTTTGTACCTTTCCTAACTGATTATTAATGAAACTAATAGTCTTATTTGCCGCATCGTTCTTTCTGTCAAGATTACCAGCTAAGAAAGTCTCACACTGTTTGTTTATGAAATCTATATCTCTGTCGGGTGTATCACCGACTAAAGAAATCTGTAAAACGGAAGAACCTTCAACTACATATCCGAAATTTAACCGGCCGGCAAAATCGGAAATAAGTGATTCTCTTGTTCGGAACTGAAAATACATCTCCATATTTCCCATAAATTTGTTGGCATTATTTACGGTAATAAAGAACATATTATGCTGAATGGGCTGACCATAACTACCATCAATTCTAAAATTACTCAACAATTTATTGTCTTCTACTGTAATAGAGAAAGTTCCGTTTGAACGTAAATTAATTTTAAAAAGCAGGTTGTAAGCTTCGGGTGAGATATAATCGGATTGTATAATTATTGGAGAAGTTTTATACATATTTCGGGTTTTGAAACTACCTTTTGAAATATAATCAACTTTAAAAAAGGGCAAACTGTCCACAACTCTTCCAATCAGGTCATTAGATCCAAGCATTATAACCTGATTATTTGCATTTTTATATCCTGACTGTACTCCAAAACCCTGCATAATAGCCTGAGTACCGTTAGGCATTGATTTGTTGTCTTCAATCATCACGGTACCCGCTGTCTGGAAGGTAGGTTTCCATGAACGGTTCTCAAGATATGCCAACCCTAATGATAAAATAATGCCAATTACAAATAAGTACCAGTGATGAATGAAATAGGATACCCATTCCATGATATCAAAACCCTGTTCCTCTTCATCTGAAAAAGGTTTTTCTGATATATAATTATTTTCTTCCATAAGAGTTAAATGTGTATAAGGAATTGTGACAAAAAAATTATTTTGTATAGTTCAATACGGCAAATAATAGTGATAATGAAAATGAAATAACACCTAATAATGCCGAGTAACTGTTTACCTTGTAAAAACTTGAGAATTCACGTTGAACATAAATTATGTCGTTTGGATAAACGTAATAGTATTTTGAATCAATAATACTTTTTGGCCTGATGTCAAATTCAAGAATCCGGGTACCTTTTTCAGTTTCCCTAATAATTCTGATGTGTTTTTGGTCAGTACCCTCACTTAAATCGCCCGACATTGCTAAAGCCTGGAATATCGTAAGTTTTTCTTTATAAATTGGAAAAATACCTGAGCCGGCATCACCAAAAATAGTAAATACTTTATTGGAAAGACTAAGTTTGATGGTAGCATCAGGAATAAGTTCCTTAAATCGTACTTCTACAACTTTTGTAGCCTCCAATAAGGTTAACCCTTTAACCGGAATGTGTGAAATAAATGGTAAATCAATTGTTCCATCAGGGTGAACCCGATAAGAATTCATACTTTGACCTGACGAAGAGCCGTTTTGAGGTGAGATGAGTTTTGAAATAGTTTCATCTGCAGTAATCAATCGGTAAATAATTTCATCATTTAACTGAATTCGATAATCAGTATAATTCGATTTTTCGTAAATCGGCAATGATTTATTACCGTCTTGTAATAAACGTAAATTCTTATAATTGTAACACGATGAAATACACAGTGTTATGATTAATAAAACGAATATTTTGGTTGTATCTCTCATTTTTGGAAAAGTCATTCAAACTTAATTTTATTTAGTCTTTGGAACTAATAAATAATATATCCCAACAAAGAATGAAGCGCTCGTAATTATGGTTGATATTGTTGACCATAAGGTTGTTGCACCAAAAAATTGTTGATTCATCGGTTGAAGGAAAATAACATCATCCGGTTCAATATAATAAAATTCGGAATTTATAATATTAATACTTCTTATGTCAAAGCTTCTAATCTGTGTTCCTTTTTCGGTAACACGTAAGATTTTTATTTTACTACGGTCGGTAAAAGTGCTTACGTCGCCAGCTATTGCCAAAGCCTGATAAATATTGATTTTTTCTCTTGGAAAAGTGAATTTACCTGATTTTCCAGCACCAATGACACTGAATGTTTTTCCAACAAGTCGAACATCAACGGAATTTACTTTTAAAACAGGTCTGATAGCATTCTCAATTATCTCTTTTGCTTGGCGAATAGTTTTTCCTTTCACACTAATCTCACCCACAATTGGAAAAATAATATTTCCGGATGCTAAAACAGCGTATGTATACAAATCCATGTTATCGCCCGAACCTCCGGAACTGGTAGAACCTCCACCACCAGACATAGATTGCATACCTCCGCCTGATGAGCCATTAAACAATGCATTTGTTTTTTCATCAATTGAATAAACCTGAACAAACAGCCTGTCATTTTCTTTCAGACAATAATCCTTATAAGAAAAAGTGTCTACGTATGCTGCAATAAAATCTTTCGAAGGCTGCAAGTAATTGGTTTGGTGAGTTGTAATACATGACGAAAACGAAAGGGTTAAAGTCAGTATAAACAAAAGTCGAATTAACAATTTGTGCATTGGAAAGTTTTTGAAAAATTTGAAGCAAAGATAAACAAAATATGTAAAATAACGGCAAACCTTTGCAATTCCGGCAATAAATTGTTTTGTACAGAAAATAAATTAATTTTGTGGTCTGATAATTGAAGTAAATCTCCTTGATTCATAAATAATTTGCTTGAATGAAAAATATAAGTCTTAAATTGAAATCTATCTTGAAATCTATCCTGATAATGTGTATTTTTTTTTCCTGCGACTCCCGAAAAAGTCAGGAAGAAAATGCCGATAAACGACTTAAACATATTCAGGAGCTAATTGACCAAAACTCTTTTAATGCTGCGAAAAATGAAATTGACAGTATTCATGCATTATTTCCTATGTTTGTGGATAAACGCAGAATTGCAGCTGCTTTGAGCGATACGGTTTTACGACGCGAAAGTACTCGTTCTTTGTCTTATTGCGATAGTATTTTACCCGGAAAAATTCACGCAATGGATTCAATTCAGAAGAATTTCAGATTCGAGAAGGATAAAAAATATCAGGAAATTGGAAATTTCGTTTACAAAACAGAACAAACCGAAAATAATGCCAACCGAACGTATTTAAAGACCTATGTAGATGAAAATGCCGACTTTTATCTGGTTAGTAATTATTGTGGCGTGAAAATAGAGCAACAATCAGTCGAAGTTTCTGTAAATGAATTATTTGCACATTCAGATACTATTAGTTTATCCGATGCAAATAATCACCGTTATGACGATGGGGGTTCACATTTTGAATCAATAATCTTCAAAAATGAATCGGGAAAATCCGTGGTTGAGTTTATAATGCAAACTTCATCCAAGGTTCTGAAAATTACACTTCATGGCAAAAAAACATATTCATATTATTTGGCAGATGCTGATAAAAAGGCAATCATAGAAACTTACCGATTGTGGAAAGTAAAAAAAGATGTTGTTCAGCTTCAAAAGGAAATTAAAAAAGCAACTTTAAGAATATCAAGAATTAATAACAGTAAAAAATCAATTAATAAATTAGAAAAATGAAGAAAACAATTCAACTCTTTATGCTTTGTTTCATAGTAAGTTCTATGGCAATAGCTCAAAAACCAGCAAAAGTAGAAATTCAGGAATTAAACCTTACAAGTTTCAAACAAAAAGTGTGGAATTTCGATAAATATAAAATTTTCAGACGGGAAGGAAATACACCGATAATACTTGACTTTTATGCAACATGGTGCCGACCTTGCAAAATGCTTGCACCTCATCTGAAGGCAATACAGGAGAAATACAACGGAAAACTGATTATTTATGAAATTGATGTGGACAAAGAACCTGAACTGGCTCAACGATTCAATGTTTCAGCTATGCCAACCTTGGTTTTTATTGCTAGTATAATGAACTATAAAACAGAACTGGGTTATCGTGAATTTGATGAACTGGATAAAATGGTGAAATCACAATTTTTCCAAAAATAATTCCATCAGCCTGGATACAGCATAACGATCAATTTCATTCAATGCAACTTTAGTGAATTTGCCGAATTCTTTGTTTGATTCAGAGATAGTTACAGAAATAAATTGTGCAAGAATAACCCGATGACTCAGAATATGTTTTATCGGGTTTGTTGTATTTGTAATCTCTACTTTTTCTATAGCACTAAATAATTGCTGAAAATCTTTGTTTTCAATCAATTCAGAAACATCAAATAATCTATCCGATTCAATCAGCGGAAATTCATAGAGATTTTGCCAGACATCTTTTGCTGTTCTTTTTTGTAAAAAAGTAAAATCATTGTATTTGATAAACAGGTAATTGAAGTAGCGGTTGGTCGTTTTTGTTTTTTGTAATTTTACGGGTAAATTTGAAATTTCGGTTGTTTCGTAAGCCTGACAAACCGACTGAAGTGGACAAATTTCGCAGTTTGGTGAAGACGGAACGCATTGTAATGCTCCAAACTCCATCAGGGCTTGATTATGAGTGGCAGGTTCAGCCGTTGAAAGTATATTTTGAGCCAGTTTTGCAAATTGTTTTTTGCCTGTTCCACTGTCAATCGGCGTTTTGATTCCGAATATGCGTGACAAAACCCGGTACACATTTCCATCCACTACTGCATAAGGCTGATTATATGCCAGTGAGCAAATGGCAGCAGCCGTATAATCACCAATTCCCGAAAGTTGAAGAACATCGCCATGCTGTTTTGGAAAATCACCCTTAAACTTAGTCACAATCTGTTGAGCAGCTTTGTATAAGTTTCTGGCTCGGGAATAATACCCCAATCCCTGCCAGTATTTCAGAACCTCATCCTCATGTGCTTTAGCTAGTTCAATGACGGTGGGGAAGCGTTCTATAAAACGCAGATAATAATCCATTCCCTGATTTACACGGGTTTGCTGAAGAATGATTTCAGAAATCCAAATCAGATATGAATCTGTTGTTTTTCGCCAGGGTAAGTCACGTTTATTGATCTCATACCAATCTGTTAATTGCTTTGAAATATATAAATAGGATTCGGAATTTTGCATTTTAAATTTATTTTGAATAAAAATACCAAAATGTATTGCTCATAAATTGAATTATGCGCATCTTTGCAGGCAAAGGTAAAGCCTTCAAATCAACTCTCAAAATTCAACTCAATAAAACAGCATCGATTTTATGGAAAAACTTGTATTGCTTTTAATTACAGTACTTTGCGTCAGTTCATGTAAAAACTCCACCTTTACAATTAACGGTTCAGTTGACCGGAAAGAACTGGATACAAAAACTATTTTTATAAAAGAACGTATCAATCGAGAATGGAAAACGATTGACAGTACCAAAATTGAGAATCAAAAATTTACGTTTAAAGGCAGTTTTGATTCTGCCAAAATAGCATATGTTGTGTATGAATTTCCTGAACATAAACGTGTTCGTCAGGCTTTTGTTCTCGAAGGTGGCAAAATCAACGTTTTAGTTGATACAACTAACTTTATGACTATTAATGGAAGTGCACTTAACGATTTGCTGCAAACTTATCAGGATACTAAAAAAGCATTTAATACAAAAGTTGAAAACTATTATAAGTCTCAAAAAAATAAGCTAAAAACTCCAGAACTAAAAGTGATTTTTGAGTTGGAAATGGAAAAATTCAACAAGGAAGAAGTGAGTATTGATAAGAAATTTGCCACTGATCACGTTAATACATTGGTTGCTACACATGTATTTTTGAACTCTTTTTATGGATATAGTTTGTCTGATAAGGAGGCCGTTATCAATTTAATGAATGCTGACACTAAAAAGATTAAACGAATTCAGGAAATTATCTCTGATCTGCAAGTGGAGAAGAAAGTGGGTGTTGGACAGACATATACCAACATAACATTGCCTTCAATTTCAGGTAATGAACTGTCATTGTCTGATTTAGTGGGTAAGACAGATTTTGTATTGGTCGATTTTTGGGCTTCATGGTGTGGCTCTTGTATGGAATTGTTGCCAGAACTTCAGGCATTTTATGCCAAACATAAGGGAACTCAATTTGAAATTTATGGAGTTTCACTCGACGATAACAAAGAAGCATGGGTTGGTGCTGTTCGCTCACACAAAATCGAGTGGAAGCTTGTTTCCGATCTTAAAGGTTGGAAGTGCGAAGGATCAAGGGCTTACGCAGTGAATTCAATTCCCTGTACTTTTTTGATTGATAAGAAAGGAAAAATTCTTGGAAAAAATCTGAGTATATCCGAATTGGGAAAATATTTGGATAAAAAAGAAGATAAAAAATAAAAAAAATCTCCATTTTTCAAAAAATAAATTGCGCAATTGTTTTTTAATCAGAATAAAAGCAATATATTTGCAGTCCGTTTGAATAAAAAAAGGAAACAATCATTTATTAACTAACATATTAAAAATTACCAAAATGACTAAGGCAGACATCGTAAACGAAATTGCTAAAAATACAGGTATTGACAAAGTCACTGTATTAACTACCGTTGAAGCTTTTATGGAAACAGTAAAAGATTCACTTGCTAAAAATGATAACGTATATTTGAGAGGATTTGGTAGCTTTGTTATCAAAGAACGTGCTGAAAAAACTGCTCGTAATATCTCTAAAAATACTACTATCATTATTCCTGCTCACAACATTCCTTCATTCAAACCAGCAAAGACTTTCGTGAGCGTTGTTAAATAAATTTTCTCATAAATAAATAAATTCAGATGCCAAGCGGTAAAAAAAGAAAAAGACATAAAATGTCGACGCACAAGCGTAAAAAAAGACTAAGAAAAAACAGACACAAAAAGAAATAAGTCTTAGGTCTTTATCTTTAAGTCAAAGAAAACAAACTTATGGCAAACAAATTGTCTCTGAGTTTGTTTTTTTGTTTATAAAACAAACCCAATCAAATATAATTAAAAGTGAATAGCGAATTAGTAGTGGATGTAAAGACATCCGAGATTTCTATTGCGCTGCTCGAAGACAAACGCCTTGTAGAAGTTAACCAGGAGGGACGTGAAGAACAATTCGCCGTGGGAAACATCTATTTAGGACGGGTAAAAAAAATAATGCCCGGTTTAAATGCAGCTTTTGTGGACGTTGGTTACGAAAAAGACGCTTTTCTACATTATCTTGATTTAGGTTCCAATTTCAATACCTTTACACAATTTACAACGCAGGCGTTGAGCGACCGTAAAAAGGCGCCTGCCATTCAAAAAATTAAACTGCAACCGGAAATTGAAAAAAACGGTTCAATCAATGACATTATTAAAACGGGACAGGATATTTTGGTACAGGTTACCAAAGAGCCTATCTCAACAAAAGGTCCACGATTAACCGCAGAAATTTCTATTGCAGGTCGATTTTTAGTTCTGATTCCATTTGCCGATAAAGTGTCGGTATCCCAAAAAATTAAAACGGAAGAAGAGCGACAAAGACTAAAGCAACTGATTCAAAGCATTAAACCCAAAGGTTTTGGGGTAATTGTTCGAACAGTGGCTGAGGAAAAAAAAGTAGCTGAACTCGATAATGAGTTGAAAATTTTGGTAAAACGCTGGGAAGAAGCGATCGCCAAAACACAACAAACCAAAGGAGTTTCACTTATTTTAGAAGAATTAGGTCGCACGGTCGGAATAATTAGAGATTTATTCAGTCCAAGTTTTAAACACATTCACATCAACGATCCGGCTGTATACACCGAAGTGCGTGATTATGTAGAATTGATTGCTCCCGACAGGAAAGATATTGTTAAACTTTATCAGGAAGAAGCACCAATATACGATCATTTTGGCATAACAAAACAGGTTAAATCAGCTTTTGGAAAAACAGTGTCATTCAAAAACGGAGCTTATCTGATTATTGAACATACCGAAGCTTTACATGTAATTGATGTAAACAGTGGAAATCGTTCAAAAGCAGGAAACGGACAAGAGGACAATGCACTGGATGTGAATATGGCTGCTGCCGACGAAATAGCCCGTCAACTTCGCTTACGTGATATGGGAGGAATTATCGTGGTAGATTTTATTGATATGCATGAAACGGAAAACCGTCAAAAATTATTCGACAGAATGCGTGAAAACATGGCCAATGATAGAGCCAAACACAATATTCTACCGTTGAGTAAGTTTGGTTTGTTGCAAATGACACGTCAACGTGTGCGCCCCGTGATTCATATCGATATTGAAGAAACCTGTCCAACTTGTTACGGACACGGAAAAACAAAACCATCCATTCTGTTTACCGACCAGTTGGAAAGTAAAATTGAATTTTTGGTAAATAAATTAGCAATTAAAGAGTTTACATTGCAGGTTCATCCTTACGTAGATGCCTATATCTCTAAAGGTTTAGTGTCGATGAAGTGGCAATGGAAACGAAAATTCGGTAAAGGTTGTAAAGTAATCGCCTCCCAAAAACTGGGATTTTTACAATACAAGTTTTACGACAAAAAGGGAAATGAAATTGACCTACAAGAAGAAATAGAAAAGATAGCGTAACTTAAATAACTAATTGAGGCTAACCGAAAGGTTAGCCTCAATTTTTTTAAGACAGATTGGTAAGCCTAAAATTTCAACCAGCTTATCACTCAATAATATTAGTGTATGAGCTATTGTTTGCTTCAATTATATAAATCTTTAAGATAATAGACAGGGAATGGAAAACCATGACCGGATCTCGGTGATAGCCTAGTTGAATCAGTTAATGTTATTACATGGTGATTAAAGTCGTCTATCCATTTAATATCCGGAAAAGTATATTCTGAGTTATTTATAAAAATAGATATTCCAAAGATGTGCGAATTCTTCATCGTGAAATGATTGCTTTGACTTGTATTGGCATAAATGGTATCAGTTTTGTACTTCCAATTAATATCTAAACGTTTTGTACATCCAGTTTCATAATTGTCAAGATAAACAAGAATGTTCAAATAAGAAATACTTTTATTTTCAATTTGGTAGCTAATTCTGCCCGGTAATACTCTTATCTCTTGTGAAAACTCGTAACCGTTTATTTTGAGCTTGGCAGTGTGAGTGCCGGCTGTTATGTATTGATGAGATACTTTAGAAGCATCTTTAAGCGTTGTACCATCTCCAAAATCCCATTCGTAACTTTTATTCCCCAGTAAATCTGTTGCTTCAAGTGTGTCTGTTTGATCCAGATAAATGGTTTTAGATGAAACTTTAAAATTTGCAGTTTTTACCAGTTCAGCTTCATTTATTGTTTTGGTACATGAACTAATTAATACAATAGTAATAAGTGATATGAAAATTTTTTGAAGGTGAGTTTTTCGTTTCATAATATATTTTTTGCCTGGTTTTGAACTGAATTTTAGAGTAAGTAAAATTAGTTAATCTGTTTTGAATTTACAAGGTTTGCAGTTGATATTTTTATTGAATTCAGTATATTTTATTACATGATAAATTAACGCTATAGTTTCTGGGCAAAAAAATGGCTGTCCGAATCATCGAACAGCCATTTTGAGTATAATGAAGAATTGAATTATGCTTCTGGAGTTGCTTCCGGAGTAACTTCAGGAGCAGCAGCTTCTTTAGCAGCCTTTTTTGCAGGTGCTTTTTTAGCAGGTGCTGTAGCAGGAGCTTCTTCAATAACAGAAGCTTCTATAACCGCTGCAACTTCAGCAACAGGAATAGCTTCTTCTTTAGCTTTCTTTTCTTTTTTAGCGGCTTTTTCAGCGGCTAAATCCATTTTGTCTTTTAAATCAGATAATGACTGAATATCACCCAAGGTGGTTTTTTCAGCTGCAGGAGTTGCCGAAGCTACCGGAGCATCTTCTTTCTTAGCACGTTTTGGAGCAGCAGCTTTCTTAGGAGCTTCTACCGTTGCAGTTGATTCACCTTTTTCTGCACGTTTAGCATCTTCGTGAATGCGGCTGTGAGAAAGAATGATACGTTTAGCATCTTTGTTGAATTCGATTACTTTGAAAGTGAGTTTTTCGTCAACAACAGCTTGTGATCCGTCTTCTTTTACCAAATGTTTTGGAGTTGCAAATCCTTCAACGCCATAAGGCAATGAAACAACTGCACCTTTATCCAACATTTCAACGATTACACCTTCGTGTATGCTGTCAACGGTGAACATAGTTTCCAATACATCCCAAGGATTTTCTTCTAATTGTTTGTGACCTAAGCTTAAACGACGGTTTGATTTGTCAATTTCCAAAACCTGAACGTCAATTTCGGCACCGATTTGAGTGAACTCAGAAGGGTGTTTTACTTTTTTAGTCCACGATAAGTCAGAAATATGAATCAATCCATCCACACCTTCTTCGATTTCAACAAATACACCAAAGTTGGTGAAATTGCGAACTTTAGCAGTGTGTTTTGTGCCAAGTGCATAACGTTCTTCGATACTTTCCCAAGGATCAGATTTCAATTGTTTGATACCTAATGACATTTTACGTTCGTCACGATCCAAGGTAAGGATTATTGTTTCAACTTCGTCACCTACTTTAAGGAAGTCCTGTGCAGAACGAAGGTGTTGTGACCAGCTCATTTCTGATACGTGAATCAACCCTTCAACGCCCTGTGCAATTTCAACAAATGCACCATAATCGGCCATAACCACTACTTTACCTTTTACTTTGTCGCCAACTTTAAGGTCAGTACTTAAGGCATCCCATGGATGAGCAGAGAGTTGTTTTAAGCCGAGAGCAATACGTTTTTTCTCGTCATCGAAATCAAGAATAACAACATTGAGTTTTTGATCCAATGTAACGATTTCTTCCGGATGCGAAACGCGTCCCCATGAAAGATCGGTAATGTGAATCAAACCATCTACGCCACCAAGGTCGATAAATACACCGTAAGAAGTGATATTTTTAACGGTACCTTCGAGCACTTGTCCTTTTTGAAGTTTACCAATGATTTCTTTTTTCTGTAATTCCAATTCAGCTTCGATAAGCGCTTTGTGAGACACAACAACATTTTTGAATTCGTGGTTAATTTTGATAACTTTGAATTCCATTGTTTTGTTTACAAATACATCGTAGTCGCGGATTGGTTTCACGTCGATTTGTGAACCCGGTAAGAATGCTTCGATTCCGAATACATCGACAATCATACCACCTTTTGTGCGGCATTTTACGAAACCTTTTACGATTTCCTGTGATTCCAATGCTGCATTCACGCGATCCCATGAGCGGGTTGCACGAGCTTGTTTATGTGAAAGGATTAATTGTCCTTTTTTATCTTCCTGACTTTCAATATATACTTCAACTTTGTCGCCTACTGCCAAATCAGGATTGTAGCGAAATTCGCTCATTGGCACAACGCCGTCTGATTTGTAGCCTACGTTTACAACAACCTCACGTTTGTTGATCAAAATTACTGTTCCTTCAACAACTTCCTTGTCTTTGATTGCGTTTAAGGTGTTGTCGTAAATTTTTTCTAAATCTTCTTTTGCCTGAGCAGAAATTGTGATTCCTTTTTCGTAAGCATCCCAGTCAAAATCACCTGATGGTACTGGTTTTTCTGCTTTTACTTTTACGCTTGGAGCTTCTTCAATAACTTCTTCTTCAATAACTTCTACAGCAGGAGCTACTTCAGCAACTACTTCTTCGGCTACCGGAGTCTCTTCAACAATAGCTTCTTCAACTACTGGTGCAACTTCAGCAACTACTTCTTCAACTACTGTTTCTTCAACAGCAGGAGCCTCGGCTACTACTTGTGTTTCTTCGTTTACTGTTTCTACTGCGGCTGGAATTACTTCTTCCGCAATGTTTTGGTTTTCTTCCATTTCTGAAAACTGGTTTTTTAATTACTAATAAAATTAGTAGGGTTAGACATTATGATAACTTTACAAAATAGGGCGCAAAGATACAAAAAGTTTATGAAATAACAAATATTTAGTTTACATTTGACAGTTAATAGTTGATAGCTAAACAATTAAATATCATAATGGTACCTATATCAAAGCGTATTTTAACGTAAGTTCTGCAAATTTCTGAAACGGTTAAAGCAATAAAAGAAACCGCCCTGAATCAATCTGATTCAGGACGGCTCTGTATTATAACTTCATTAATTCCTCTCGATGCTTGCGGTATTCGATAATTGGTTTATCGCCCATGATAAGACGTTCATCCATTTTTACTTCACTTTTCTTGGGAAGTTGGTTGATAACCACGCGTTTATCCTGTCGAAGAATAATGATATTGGAAAGTTTCATAAAGTAGTTTACAATTTGCTTCAGTATCGGAATTTTCAGAAAATTCTGATAGTTACGAAGATAAATCAGGGTGTGTTCATCATCAACCGGAACAAAAGCGGCAAATATCCGAAAGTTGTTCGAAATTGGATTTTGCCAGATATTTGGATAATGAAACTGTAAACTGAAAAGGTTTTTATAATTGGATATCTCGTCGGGTTTAAGTGGCTCCGTTTTACCATCATCAACCACATTATCAACATAAAACGTCAACAAATTACCTTCCCGAATTGCTACAGGCCCATTTACCAGAGTTTTATTACCGGCTCCAATAGTGGTTTTATGCACAAATGGAAGATGAACCACATCCAGTTGATTTTCAATGCAGCGTGAATAATGCGAATTCCATGGGTCGATAAAAGTGGAGTAGGACATGTCGGCAAGTTCCTTGAAAAAGAATGGTTCATCGGTTTTCTTGTCATTATCTCCATACCAAATCCAGATTAAGCCGTAGTTTTCGTAGGTAGGGTAGGCATTTACTTTTTGCGATTCGGGAATAGTTCCGTTTTTACCAATGGCAGGGATCAGTTTGACTTTTCCTTCTCCATCGAACAGAAATCCGTGAAACGGACATTCCACCTTGCCATCAATTAGTTTTCCGCAGGATAATGATGCACCACGATGACAGCATCGGTCCGCTATGCAGCAGACTTTTCCCTCAGAGTCACGCCAAAGCACCATAGTTTCGTTCAGTCGGGTAATTTTGACTGGCTTCTTAGCTTTTACTTCGCGCGATTCGAGAATCACGTACCATTGATTGTAAATCATCTTTATATTTACTATTTAAGTATTTAGCATTTACTATTTAAAAATCTCTTATTTAAAAAATTACCTAATCACCAAATCACCTTATCTTGTTTTCAAAACTTTGCCAATAGCTTCCTGAACCATTTTTTCCATTAGCTTATAGCCCTGTGGTGTGCAATGTACACCGTCTGTGGTCAGTTCAGCTTTCATCCCATTTTTATCATCCGCCATTGCAGAGAAATAATCCAAATAAAGAGTATTTGTTTTTTTGCAATAATCTTGTATCAAGGCATTCATCTTTGGAATCTTGATATTGGGTTCAAGTCCTTTGCGCCATGGATAATCGTAGGCAGGTAGAATGGAACACAGAATTACTTTAATATGGTTCGCTTTGGCAATTTCGGTCATCGAAGCCAGATTATCCAGTATCATTTCAAGCGTAGATGGACCGGTATTTCCTGCAATATCATTTGTTCCGGCCAGAATCACCACTACGTTGGGCTGTAGTGCAATCACATCCTGACGAAAGCGAATCAGCATTTGTGGGGTAGTTTGTCCGCTTATTCCACGGCAGATGTAAGGATTTATTTGAAAGAATACAGAATCTTTTTCTTTCCAATGCTGGGTGATGGAGTTTCCCATAAACACAACCCGGTTTTCATTTTTAACCGGTGTTTTAAGATCTGCATTTTCCTTTTGGTAGCGTTTTAAATTTGCCCAATCCTGTGCATTTAAGAATAAGGAAGAAAATAAAAATGCAGCCATAAACAAAGATTTGATGAGATTTTTGGAATTCATATTTGTTGATTTTATTAATGAAGCCCAAAACTAACGAAAACTATTTATATTCTGACAATAAAATAGTTTGAATTTTACTTTTTTCAGTGCTTTCGAGCTTAGAAACGCAGTTTTGAATCCGTTTGCGAAACTTCCAGCAGGTCATTTGGTTCAGGCCTAACTGATCAGAATAATTGTAAGAAGAAATGTCGTTTCCCAATACACAAATATTATAAGCAATAAAAAATGCTTTATTGATGGGAAATTTGATGTTATGAAAAATAGTATTTGCTGCAGCCGATTCTTCTTTTTTGCAACGTGTACAACGGCGCGATGAAGGTGTTTTTCCTTCACAATAGTTGGTGTGACCACAATTCCGGCATGCAAATCCATGCTTCCATTTCACATCAGCAATGAATTTCAATACTTTTTCGCTGTCATTAAATAGTTCTTGTGCAACCTTAGGTGATATTTCCTCTTTAAATAGCATGATTATCAGTCTTATGTGTATAGTTTGTATAAAATTCGACGACAAAGATATATAATATTTTAGTGATAACAAAATAATTTATTAGTGATACTATAATAATTCAAAATATTGTTTTACCTTTGCAGCGTCAAATAAAAATTATTCAAATAAAACAATATGATTGAAACATTAAAGAAATTATTCGGAATAGCTCCGAAAGCAGATTTTGCAGAGTTGCTAAAACAAGGTGCACTGATTATTGATGTTCGAACGAAAGGCGAATATGCAGGTGGACATATCAGGGGTTCGGTAAACATACCACTCGATAAACTTGTTGGAAGTATCGGAAAATTGAAAGGAAAAAATCAGGTTATTATAACTTGTTGTGCATCAGGTTCAAGAAGTGCTACAGCTAAAAGCGTACTAACTTCACGGGGTTTTAGCAATGTGCATAACGGCGGAAGTTGGTTTAGTTTGGATAGAAAAATTAATTAAAATCAAATGGAAAAAATAATTATTATTGGAGGTGTTGCAGCTGGTGCAACAGCAGCCGCTAAAGTTCGTCGAATTTCTCCTACGGCTCAAATTACGATGCTTGAAGCTGGTCCTGATATTTCATTTGCCAACTGCGGATTGCCCTATTATATTGGTGGCGACATTAAAAGTCGTTCGAAACTGATTTTACAAAGTCCCGAGAGTTTTAATGAGCAGTACGAAGTGAATGTTCACATAAATACCCGTGTTATTGCCATTGACCGGCAGGCTCATATCATAAAAGCAATTGATTCGACAACGGGTGAACAAAAATCATTTGAATACAGCAAACTGATTTTGGCTCAGGGTGGTCGTCCCATCAAACCAACCTTGCCGGGAGCTGACATGCAACATGTTTTTACGCTCTGGACATTGGAAGATATGGATAAAATTGCCGTTTATTTGGATGAAAAGAAACCAAAAAATGCTGTTGTTGTAGGTGGCGGTTTTATTGGATTGGAAATGGTTGAAGCCTTGGTTAAACGCGGACTGAATGTAAGTGTGGTGGAAATGATGCCACACGTAATGGCTATTATGGAGCCTGAAACTGCCGGATTTATTGAAAATGAAATGCTTTCGTATGGTGTTGGTATTCATACGAGTGCCGGGGTAACCGAGATTTTGCCACATTCAGTAAAACTCGACAACGGTAAAGAACTTGATGCTGATATGGTGTTGCTTTCTATCGGTGTTCGTCCCACTTTGCAACTGGCCAAAGATGCCGGACTTGAAATGGGTGAAGCAGGTGGTTTGTTAGTAAACTCGCAACTTCAAACAAGCGATCCTGATATTTTTGCCGCGGGCGATATGGTCGAAATCGAACATCGGGTAAATGGGAAAAAAGTTCGTATTCCATTGGCCGGACCAGCTAACCGTCAGGGAAGAATCGCTGCTGAAAATGCCTTGGGTGGAAATCACAATTATAAAGGGGCGTTGGGAACTTCGGTAGTTCGTGTGTTTGAGGCGGTAGCCGGAATAACAGGTTTTTCGTTGAAACAAGCACGCTCATTGGGCATTGATGCCGATGCAGCTGTGGTTCACAAAGAGCATCATACTTCGTATTTCCCGGGTGCTGAAACCGTTACTGCTATGGTTGTTTACGATAAAGTGACAGGCATAATTTTGGGAGGACAAACTGCAGGTTACAAAGGTGCCGACAAACGGCTGGATGTAATTGCAACAGCTACTGCAGCTAAACTAACTATTTCTGATTTGGCTGATATTGATTTGGCTTATTCTCCCCCAATCGGAACTGCAAATGATGCTATCAATATGGTGGCTTATACTGCCGAAAACAGGATGTCAGGTTTTAGTCCTTCGGTAACGGTAAGTGAACTTGATGCATTTATTGATGGAAAAAATCCGGTTTTTGTGGATGTACGTGATGTCTTTGCATTTAAGAAAAGCCATATTGCCGGAGCTATTCATATTCCTCTGGAACTGTTATTACAACAAATAAATTCAGTTCCTGCGAATCGTCTGGTTATTGTGTACGACGAAACCGGTAAAAAAGGTCATCAGGCACTTCGTACATTAATCGGGGCAGGTTTTGCCGATGTTACTAACATTTCGGGTGGACATACTTCGTTACAACGTCATGCCCGTGCCATTGGATTTAAGAATATTATCGTAGAACTTTTAGCTGTTGAAAAGAAAACAATAGGAGAGGAGTTGACTGAAAAAGAAGAACTTACCGAAACAAAAGTTGCTGACCAACATGCACAACTTATTGTAGACGTTCGCACAGTAGCGGAATTCAGATCAGGTGCTTATCCTTCGGCCGTCAATATTCCCTTGGATGATTTGATGCGCAGACGGGAAGAACTGGGTACTGATTTAAATCGTGATATCGTTGTTTATTGTGCTTCAGGAGGTCGTTCAGCATATGCGCAACGTCAATTAATGCAGTTGGGTTATACCAATATAACTAACGGTGGTGGATTGTCGTCGATGATGGCAAAAATGAACAGTTAAAGAACCTGAAAATTAATCAAATCCAGGAAATTATTCTTTCCGGCCAGGGATAACTTCCGGGTTTGATGGTAAGCCACAGATTGTCAGTATTATTCACTTTCATTCGGAGAACGCCGGGACCAATTTCTGTCCCGGGATTGAGACTGTTGAACGAAAGTGATTTTAAAATACTGTATGTGGTAGCCCCACCTTCAATTAATAGCTCCGAAACCTTACAATTTTTCAGTAAATAAGCAACCACTCTGCTTAATCGTGATTTAAGCTCAGTTTGATTATTGGGAAAAATAATCGGTTTGTCAGAAATAGCAATGGAAAGTATTTTATTTTCACACCATTTGCTTTTTAGTTCATTTAACCAATCTGCAAAGTCATTCTCATTCAATTCTTCTTTTAAAAGCTGTTCAGGAAATTTCTCTACCTGACATCCAATTTGTTTTAGTTTTTCAGCGAAACGTTGGCTTTCGGGGTGTGTAGTTCCTGTAATTAAAAGAAAACTCTTTAGCATTAAACCGTTTTCTGTTCTCTTTATAATCGTTTTTGCAATCTTTTTTTCAATTAATATTTGTTCGAAAAAAGCCGCGCTACCACAAACCAAGGTTTTTTCGGAAGACATTTTAGAACTTTCCCGAAGATCAGCCACTGAGTTGCAATCAGGAATAAAAAGGCCCTGTCCGTTTAGTTTTTTGATGGCACCTGTATGCACTGAATAGTTGGCTTCCTGTCTTTTTGAACGTTGTAAGAGTAGGTTTTGTACCGAAGAATCATGAGCCGGAAAATCAGGATCGATTGAAAAGCCTGTATTCTCAATTTTTTCATTGCCTACATGATAAATACCTTCTTTGATACATCTTCCTGTTGCCGGATTTGCAGGTTGTAGTAATATTTTTCTCAGATTACTTACTTCCTGCAGTGCAGAAAGTTCAGTCAGAACATAGCCTCGCAATACCGAATCACACTTTTTGAAAACGAGTGTAGGTAATTGAGAATAAATTGCTTTAGCTAAATTGGAATGAATAAGATATGCTTCGGATTCAGATGCTGAACGACTGTCGGTAGCGATAATCCTGACATCAGATTCAATTTTGGGAATCGTATCAATTCCGAAGGAAACTGTCAAACCATAGCGCAGACAAACTCCAGCAATTTCAGCAGCGCCGGTTATATCATCAGCAATAACAATTACAAGCCCTCCTAAATCCCCCCGATAGGGGGACTTATTGTTAGTCTTATTTTGTATTTTATCTTTATTCAATGTTAATTATATTGCTGACAATATGTTTTTTTATACACCCGAAAGCAGAAATTTAGAATACGGAACTAATTTCAAAAGTCCCCTAATGGGGGATTTAGGGGGCTTTTCTATGTTTTGCCATCAATATAGCATAATCAATTGCCACAAGCATGGCATCGGCTGAAGCAATACCACGTCCTGCTATTTCGAAAGCAGTACCATGATCTACCGAAGTGCGGATAATCGGCAAGCCTAGCGTAATGTTTACGCCTTTTACACTCTTCATAGTTTGCCTTTCATTGTCCCACTGGAAACCTTCCAGCTTAAACGGAATGTGTCCCTGATCGTGATACATAGCCACACAGCCATCGTATTTTCCCTGAACGGCCTTTACAAACATAGTATCGGGTGGAACGGGTCCTTCGACCGTAAATCCAAGCGCATTTGCTTCATTGATTGCCGGAATAATTTCATTGATTTCTTCATCACCAAATAAACCGTTTTCGCCGGCATGGGGATTCAATCCAGCCACTGCAATCCGGGGTTTGGCAATTCCGAACTGAACACAAGCGTCATTCAACAACGAAATCACTTCCAGTACTCGTTCTTTTTTGCACAAATCACAAGCACGACGGAGCGAAACATGTGTTGTAGCATGAATAACCCGCAAATTATCATCTGCCAACAACATCGCAAATTTTGCTGTATTGCTAAAATGCGCATAAATCTCAGTGTGCCCCGAGTATTTATGTCCGGCATTGTGAATGGATTCTTTGTTAATTGGTGCAGTAACAGTAGCATCAATTTCTTCTGCCAACGCTAAATCGATAACTTTGTGTACGGCTTCGAAAGCGGCATTTCCAGCCATTGCCGAAACCTCTCCCAGTTTTAATTCCGACATAGTTACGTTCTTCAAATCAAGCACATCGACGATACCTAATTTAAAAAGTGCATTTTTTACCGACTGAACTGCATTAATCTTTAATTTGGAATGCAAAAAAGTTATGGCTTGCGCCAACACTTCAGCATCGCCCACCACAATAGGTTGACAGCGTTCATAAACATGCGCTTCCGACAAGGCTTTGATACATATTTCAGGACCGATTCCTGCCGGGTCACCCATAGAGATTCCTATAATTGGTTTTTGTTGGTTCATTGGTTCATCAGTTTATTTCCTTTTGAAATTGTAAATTTTTTCAATCGTAAATCAAATAAGTGTTTTATAAATTTCTATCGCATCCTGTTTGTTAAGTTCCCGTGGGTTGTTTTTCAGCAAACGGGTAACATTCATAGCTATATCAGCCAATGCGGGTAACTCATTTTCAGTTATTCCCAAGGCTATAATGCTTGTAGGGATGCCGCAATTGCGCGATAATTCTTCAATTAGTTCAATACCTGCCAATGCTGTAGCTGTAGCATCTTTTTGTTTTTCAACACCCAATGCCAATGCGACTTCGGCATGTCTTTCGGGCGATGCCGACAGATTAAACCGGAGAACGGCCGGCAATAAAATGGCATTTGCCAGTCCGTGTGAAATATGATATTTTCCGCCCAAACCATAGGAAAGACAATGAACTCCATGCGTATTTACAGGTCCGAGACAAAGTCCGCCATACATCGATCCCAAGGCCATTCCAGCACGGGCTTCGAGGTCGTTTCCATTTTTAAATGCTTTCAATAGATTTTCAGAGATTAGCTGAATCCCTTTCAGAGCATAGGTGTCAACAGCAGGATGAGCAAATTTATTCGTGTAAGCCTCGATACAATGACACAAAGCATCCATACCTGTTTCCGCTGTATATTTGGGAGGTAAACCTGCTGTTAAAACAGGGTCAATATATGCTGCATCGGCGAGTAATGCCGGACTCACGATACCGCTTTTGGCTGCAGTTGCTTCATTGAGTAAAATAGCAATCGGAGAAACTTCGCTTCCGGTTCCAGACGTAGTAGAAACACAAATCAACTTCTTCATGCGCTTCTTCAACAAGCCGACACCAACTACATCGCTGTATTTTTGATCATTGCGAGTCATAGCTGCTAACAACTTAGCACAATCGAGCACGCTGCCTCCTCCAACTCCTACTACAATTTCAGGATTAAAATATTCGGATTTATTGAGTAACATATCAAACTGATCAAAAGTCGGTTCGCCGGGAAAATTATATTCTATAATAACCACTTTCTTGCCTTGGTCAGAAATTTTTTCGCTAACTGATTGTGCAGCATCTAAAAGAGGAGTTGCTACAAGAAACAAAATCCGTTCTGAGCTTGTAATCAGGGTGTCATCAACAATTTGTTGAAAACTGTTTTCACCAAAAACTATCTTTCCGGGTTGTTGTAATGTTATTGAATTCATGTTTGATTATTAGTGAATTGGTTGTTTCTAAAGTAGGTTTAAAGATTGAAAGTTCATTAAGTTGTATAGCTCATAATACTGTTTATATCTGCCTAAAGCTATTTACTGCCTACTTTTTTTCCTTAAAATATCCATAAATTGTTAACTGAATATCAGCTGGTTCCGATTTAAAAAACAAACTAGCAATATATCCAACTACAAAAACGATAATGTGGCTATAAACACCCAACATATATTTATGATGTGGAAAATTAAATTTTCCCAAATCGAGCATCAAGCCATTACCAACTTTTGTTGTTGTCAGCACTGCATAAGCTGTGAAAAGGACACAAGCTCCAATTCCAACATATAAACCTTGTTTATTCGCTCTACGTGATAGTAGTCCCAATAAGAAAATACCGACGATACCGGCAGAGAAAATGGCATACAACCCAAACACAACGCCCAGAACGCCTTCACCTTCCCATTGAACATATAAATACGCAACCGTTATCATAATTAAACCAGCTACAAAAACGAGTATTCGTCCCATATTGAGGCGTTGCTTGTCGGTACAATTTGGCTTTAGTCGTTGATAATAATCCTCAACACCTATGGCTGATAAACAGTTCAAATCCGATTGCAAACTAGCCAAAGCAGCCGCTACTAAAGCCGAAAGCACCAACCCGACAACTCCAACCGGCAATTGAGTGCTGATAAAATACGGGAATACTTTATCGGCAGTTATATCTTTTGGCAAAATATCAGTTCCGGTATGATAAAAAACGAATAGCAATGCGCCAATTAGCATAAACAGTGTCCAAACCGAAACACTCGCAAATACGCCGATATAAGCTGCCCGCTTGGCATCTTTGTCCGATTTTGCTGCCAGATAACGTTGCACAATAGTTTGGTCGGTGCCATATTTTTGAATGGCATAAAACGCACCGTTGATAATCATTACCCAAATAGTAAGGTCGGACAAACTAAAATTGTAAGGACCAACATCAATTTTTCCCATGCTAAATGCCTGATGTAAAGTAACCATAGCACCACCTTCGGGTTTGAAAAGCAATATTCCCAGGCAAACTAACCCACCGCCAACAAGCAAACCACCCTGCACTACATCCATCCAGATAACAGCTTCCATACCACCGAGCATGGTGAGCGTAATAATTGCAATGCTTAAACACAGCATAATAGCCAAAACCGGATAATGCGTAAAACTGCTCAACGCAATGCTTACCAGGTACAAAACCGTTCCCATTTTGGAGAAATGAGTAAGCATAAAGGCAACCGAGCTATAGATGCGTGCAAAAATACCAAAACGATGTTCGAAATATTCGTAAGTACTAAGCCTTATAACCTTACGGAACAAAGGTACAATAAAACCGATTAATCCGACAAGCACAATGGGAACCATCAAGCCCTGAACGAGTAAAATCCAGTTCGATTTATAGGCAGCTGCAGGATAAGCCAGAAAAGTAACACTGCTCAACAAGGTGGCAAAAATAGAGATACCAATAGCCCACGAAGGAATGGTTTTGCTTCCTGAAAAATAGCGGTCGGAACTTTTTTGGCGACGTGAGAAGTAAAATCCGGTGCCAATAGTAAAAAGAACAGAGATAATCACGATTGCCGTGTCAATCCAGTGAATGGAATTCGTTTGCATAGGGTTATCCAAGTTTTTTCATTAGTTCAGCAAAATTATTTTCAGCAACGGCAAGCTGTGATTCAGTTAATTCGGTCAATGGAGGCATCATAGTAGTGTTGCAGATACCAACTGCATTCATCAGCACTTTCAATGCAGCTAACGATTCGCCCAAGGTTCTGTCTTTTTGATAAATAACCGCTACCTTATCAGTAGCTTCCTGCCATTTTTCGCATTCAGCCCAATCACCATTCAAAGCAGCAGAATAAAGCTTTCCGTACATTTCAGGAACAATATTTCCGGTGCTTGGCACAATACCATCTGCTCCAAGTTGTAAACTCCCAAAACTTTGCGCACCCCAGCCGCAGAAATAGGAGAAATCAGGATTATTTTTATAGGTTTCAATACAGGTTTGCATTCGTTCAGCATCACGCTCTGAATCTTTCAGACCATAAATATTAGGATGTATGCTCAGTTTTTCAACCACATCCAACGGAATAGTCATTTGAGTGGTAGCCTTGATATTATACATTATAACTGGTCCTGAAATTTCATCAGCAAGTTGTGTGTAAAAAACAGTCATTTGAGCAGGTGTGAGCATATAATAAGAGGGAAGCGTTGCCACCACGCAGTCAGCACCCAACTGAATGTATTTGTTTCCACGCTCAATCAGACCTTCAACCTGATTGCCAACCAATCCGGCATAAACACTTTGATTTTCTATTTTGGCTTTTACGGCAGCTTCAACAAATCGACAACTTTCCACTTCACTTATCGAACTTGACTCACCGGTAGTTCCAAGTACTAAGGGCTGAATTCCGTGCTTGCTAAACAAGCGCATGATACGCTCAACAGCCTTAATATCAACTGTAAAATCTTTATTTAGTGGAGTTATCATAGGCACCACTACACCCGAAAATCTTTTTTGCATGTTAATTCTTCAATTGCTGTTCGTAAATACAGACGTACAAAGTGCTTTTTTGTAATGAGTTAGAAGAGATTTGAGGAATATAGAAACCAAATTTAAATCATACTTGTGTAAAATAAAAGGAGTCTACAACTTAATGTAAACTCCTTATTTTCAGCAGTCGGGATGACAAGATTCGAACTTGCGACCACCGGTCCCCCAGACCGGTACTCTAAACCGGGCTGAGCTACATCCCGCTGAATAATTGTGTTGCAAAAGTAATGAAAATAAATATTTTGTGAAAGGTTCGAGAATAGATTTAATGTGAAAATATCATAACAATGGGCTGAAAAGTCGTGCAAAAGATTCTTTCATTTTTTGTCGGCGATTACGGTTAGTCCAGTTTTCGAGTGTTAATTCCTCGCAATTTTCAATATCTTTTATGAAGATCTCTCTCAGGTTACTTGCTGAAATTGAATCATATATAAAGGCATTGGCTTCAAAATTTTGTTCAAAACTTCTTTCGTCCAAATTCGTTGATCCTACAATGGAGATGAAATCATCAATTACCATGGCTTTACTGTGCAGAAATCCATTTTTATAACGAAAAACGCGGACACCGGCTTCGAGCGTTTTCTCAAGATAACTGGCTGTACTGGCATCAGAAAATCGAGAATCGGAACAAACAGGAATCATAAGCCTGACATCAACACCGCTAAGCGCTGCCATTTGAATGCAAGAAGCAATTTCATCGGTAGGCATAAAATAGGGTGAATGAATATAAATATATTTTGTAGCCGACATAAAAGCAGAGGCAATACCATGCATAAGTGCAGGCCAATCTGAATCAGGTCCACTGCTCACAATCTGTATCAAATTTTGTTCAAATACTTGTGATGTAGGGAAATATTGATTTCCTTCTATCAGTTTCCGGTCAACAAAATACCAATCGATAATGAATAATTGCTGTAGACCATGAACTGCTGCACCTTCTATCTTAACAAAAGTATCGCGCCAGGTACCAAGTTTATTACCATATCGGTAACGATCGGCCACATTTAATCCTCCAATAAACCCAATTTCCCCATCGACTACCACTACTTTGCGGTGATTCCGATAATTAATTTTATTTGTACGGGAAATTTGCCAACGGAAAGGTAAGAATGGGCATACATAGGCTCCTGCATCAGTCAGTGATTTCAGGTATTTTTTCGATAAATCAAAACTTCCCCAATAATCATAAATCATTCGTACCCGAACTCCCTCTTTAGCCTTTAAAATCAATAATTCACGTAGTTTATTGGAAATTATATCATCATCAAAAATGAAAAACTGTATATGAATGTGATCTTTGGCGGCTCGGATAGCTTCAAAAAGCGCATTGAATGTGTTTTCTCCATCAGTGAAAATTTTTATTTTATTATTTGCATAACACGCTGACCCACCATTAGAATTTAGGAGTTTTATCAGATTTATCTGATTCTTTTCTTTCGTGATAGTATCGAGTTTTTCTAAGTCGAATGAGGGGACAGGAAGATGATTAATATGATGAATGCTTTTCTTTGAAATTATTTTCTTCTTACGGTAATCCTGACCAAATAATAAATATAACCACATTCCCAATACCGGTAAGAACAACAACACCAGTACCCACGAAATCGATTTCACCGGATTGCGGTTTTCAAGCAGCAATACCGATATTATCGTTACTAAGGTGTAAAGATAAAGAAGTATGATTAGAGTTGTAAATACGTGTTTCATGCTAATTTAATCGCTTATCTGTTTTCAAAAAATAGCCATTCGTGATTGTCAAAGATAGCACTTTTAGCGGGTAATTTGTTTAATGTAGGAGCTTTAACACCATCGCCTATACGAATAGGAGATACTTCGATATTAGCTTCATCCCACAATCCTGCCTCAATAAAACTGTTAAGAATGCTAGCACCGCCTTCTACCATGACGGAATTAATATTACGTTCATACACTATTTTCAGGATATTTTTCAAAACGTGTTCATCATAAACCATTTTGATAAACTCCAAATTATGCTCATTTTCCCTGTATTTCTCGGTAAAAACCAGGGTTGGTATGCTACCATCAAACAAATTGAAATCGGAAGGAATTCGTCCCTGAAGGTCGATTGCAATTCGGATGGGCGATTTTCCCGACCAGTTTCGAACAGTCAACGAAGGATTATCGAGTAAAACGGTATTAGCACCAACCAAAATTGCCTGATTCTCCGAACGCATTTTGTGAGTCAATTGTTTTGTAATGGCATTCGAAATCAGAAGAGGTTCTTCCGTTCGGTCAATTCGTTTCTTATCAATAAATCCATCCTTAGTTTGTGCCCATTTTAGCAGAACATAGGGTCGGTTTTGCTCGTGAAAAATAAAAAAACGGTTGTTCAGCTCTCTGCAATCTGTTTCCATAACTCCAACCACCACTTCAATACCTGCTTTTTGCATTATTTCCACACCGCGACCTGAAACTTTTGGATTTGGATCGAGTGTACCGATAACTACTCGTTTAATTTTATGTTCGATAATGAAATTGGCGCAAGGAGGTGTTTTGCCATAATGGGAGCAAGGTTCGAGATTCACATATAAGGTGGATTCAGGGAGCAGAGTTTTATCTTTTACCGAATTGATGGCATTCGGCTCAGCATGCGCATCACCGTAGCGTCGATGAAAACCTTCACCGATAATAATATCATTGTGAACAACCACGGCTCCAACCATTGGATTCGGCGCCACATAACCAACTCCATTTTGAGCAAGTTGAAGGCAGCGTTGTATATATTTTATTTCGGAAGTCATTGGTTGATTGGTTAATTAGTTTATTGGTTAATTAGTCACATTGGCATATTGACACATTTCAGCTATCTTTGCACCCATGCAAACCGCCATAAAACGAATCAAATCAGAACTCGAAGGGCTTTTCCCCGAAACCGAAATCCACAGTTTCAGTCAGTTGATGATTGAAAAAGTGACCGGTTTCTCGCGCACTGAAATTATAGTTAACAAAAATACACATTTTTCTGATGAACAACATCAAGAAATAGAAACTTTTATCAAAAAACTCAAAAATTTTATTCCGATTCAATATATTTTGGGCGAAACGGAGTTTTACGGACTCACTTTTAACGTCGACGAATCGGTTTTAATTCCCCGACCTGAAACTGAAGAACTGGTGGATTGGATACGAACGGAAAATGACCGAAGTTCTTTTTTGAATATTCTCGACATAGGTACCGGTAGTGGCTGTATTGCCATTAGCTTGAAGCATGAATTTCCGAAATCGGTGGTTGATGCTTTTGATATTTCGGACCAAGCGCTTATCACTGCGCAAAGTAATGCTTACCGCAACAATCTTGAGGTAAATTTCACGAAGGTTGATATTCTGAATGCGCCTGATTTCAACAGGAATTGGGACATTATCGTGAGCAATCCGCCTTATGTACTCGAAAATGAGAAAGTAACTATTCATCCGAATGTGCTTGACAACGAACCTCATGTAGCCTTGTTTGTTCCTGATAATGACCCACTGCTTTTTTACCGCTGCATTGCAGGGTTTGCTCTCAGGGAGCTAAAACCCGGAGGCAAACTTTATTTCGAGATTAACCGTCAATATGGTGAAGCTACTGTTGAGCTACTTTCGGAATTTGGGTTCACCGAAATTGAACTACGAAAAGATATTTCGGGCAACGACCGCATGATAAAGGCAAGCCCCCAAACCCCCTAAAGGGGGATGTTAAGAGTAGTTTGCGAAGTGATTTATAAATTTAAGTTTAGATAATATTAAGAGACGAAAGTAATCACACATCCCCTTTAGGGGCTTGGGGCAGTTTGTTTCTTAAAAGTCAATAGTATGAAGAAATTTCACAAAGACCATCCGTGGATTCATTATTTACTGTTGCTATTTGGTGTATTATGCATCTCATGGTCGGCTATATTGGTGAAACTAGCCGGAATCAGTGGATTTGGTTCGGGATTTTACCGCTTGCTTTTTGGAACGGTAGGTATTATTCCTGTGTGGCTTTTTTTTCGAAAACCAATCACTGACCCTAAAGGAGTGCTAATCGCTATTATATGCGGAGTACTTTTTGCCTGCGACATTGCGCTGTGGAACACGTCCATCATGCTTTCGAAAGCCAGTATTTCTACGCTGTTGGCTAATCTTGCTCCGGTGTGGGTGGGCATTGGAGCATTACTTTTTATGAAGGAAAAGCCTACACGCATTTTCTGGATAGGTACCACTATCGCTATTTTTGGCGTGACTATTATTGTTGGTCTGAATGAGATAATGCAGGCGCGGCTAAACTTCGGAAATGCGTTGGCAATTTTTGCCAGCATGTTTTACGGAGCATACTTGATTACGGTTCGCAAAGGGCGTAACTCGCTCGATACTTTCTCATTTACTACCATCTCCATGATTTCGAGTACGGTTGTGCTTGGATTGATTTGCCTTTTCACTGCGACTCCACTCTGGGGTTTTTCGACCAAAACATGGCTTGCGTTAGGTACGCTGGGCGTTATTCCACAGGTTTTCGGGTGGCTTGCCATAAATCATGCCCTCGGACATATCCGACCTACAGTAGCTTCGGCAAGTATGCTTAGCCAAACGATATTTACCGCTATTTTCTCGGTCTTTATTCTGGGCGAAGTACTGACCTTCCACGAAATTGGTGGTGCGGTGGTGGTACTGGTGGGGATTTATCTGGTGAATAGACGAAATTAATCTTCGGGCTGAAAGCCTCTTATATTTCAGCCCTATCGCTATTTTTGGCGTGACTATTATTGTTGGTCTGAATGAGATAATGCAGGCGCGGCTAAACTTCGGAAATGCGTTGGCAATTTTTGCCAGCATGTTTTACGGAGCATACTTGATTACGGTTCGCAAAGGGCGTAACTCGCTCGATACTTTCTCATTTACTACCATCTCCATGATTTCGAGTACGGTTGTGCTTGGATTGATTTGCCTTTTCACTGCGACTCCACTCTGGGGTTTTTCGACCAAAACATGGCTTGCGTTAGGTACGCTGGGCGTTATTCCACAGGTTTTCGGGTGGCTTGCCATAAATCATGCCCTCGGACATATCCGACCTACAGTAGCTTCGGCAAGTATGCTTAGCCAAACGATATTTACCGCTATTTTCTCGGTCTTTATTCTGGGCGAAGTACTGACCTTCCACGAAATTGGTGGTGCGGTGGTGGTACTGGTGGGGATTTATCTGGTGAATAGACGAAATTAATCTTCGGGCTGAAAGCCTCTTATATTTCAGCCCAACGGGGAAGCCATGAAATGGCGAAACCTTGGGGTACAAATCAGAATTATGCCATTGACGGGCTGAAAGCCCAATATAGAATTTGGAAATTGTTTTATTCTTCCCAGGGCGTTGTCCCTTCGGGACATTGACTTGGGCTGAAGTATATTGGGCTTTCAACCCGAAAATTGACATTCTTATTCTATTTCTTAATTCTGCTTGTTAAGATTAAGGACTCCAAATATATGAGCTTAATTTTAAATTCGCAATGGAATAAGATAAGATTGTCATAAAAAGTTTTCAACAGTTTTTTAAACGAAATGATACAATTTAAAATAAAGTGAAGAATCAGGCGTTATGTAATAAAATGGAAATGGTTATGAAAAAGATACAGATTTTATTGCTTTTAGGTTTGGTGGTAATATCCTATTCGGTAAAAGCTCAGGATGCTGTAGTAAATGCACAGCCTGCTGATATTTTATCCAACACAAAACAAGAAGAATTTGATACAAATCAGGTTTACTATAAAGTGGAACAAATGCCACAGTTTCCGGGAGGTGAAATAGAGTTATTGAGATTTATTTACAGTAATTTGAGAATGCCTTCAATTGATGATGGTTGTCCAATTCAGGGCAAAGTTATTTGTAGATTTATTATTGATATTGATGGTTCTGTTACCAAACCTGAGGTTAATAGAGGACTTGATCGTTATTTAGATGCCGAAGCATTAAAAGTAATCAGACTGCTACCAAAATTTATCCCCGGTAAACAAAATGGAAAAAATGTTAGAGTTTGGTATACAATCCCAATAACTTTTAAACTCGAATAATACTTATAACCCATTGACGGGGTGACTCAAAGTCACCCCGTCAAAAACTCACAATAACCGTCATTATTCCCTCAATATTAATCCTCTAATCCCCTCAAAATCATGAAAAGAACAATGTTTATCGTGCTGATAGCGTTATTGGCAATTTCGTGTGCAAAGAAACAGAAAGAAGTGACTACCGAAATGACATTGATGAGTAAAATGGAAGCACCTCCTGTACTAAAATCGGCGGCTGTTTCGGTTGCCGATGTAAAAAGTATTCAACGTGATGAAGAAGTTGTAGAAACTACCAAGTTTGCACCACCTTCACAAAACAACGGACAAATCAAGGTTTCTGCCGAAGTCATCAAAAAGAAAATCATTAAAGATGGTCGGTTGGGATTGCAGGTAAAAAATTTGCAGTCGGCAAAAAAGGGCATTGATTCGCTGCTGAAAAGTATGGATGGATACTATGCGAATGAAAACCTGAAGAACGATAATAATCAGAGTGGGTACGAGTTGACCATCCGTATTCCGGTTGTGAACTTCGACAAGTTCGTGAACTCGACCGAAAAAGGTAATTACAAGGTGCTGTATAAAGAGATTTCGGCTCGCGACGTGACCGAAGAATTTGTTGACCTGAGTACCCGTCTGAACTCCAAGCGAAATGCCCTCGTCCGCTACAACGAGATAATGCGGAAGGCTGATAAAATAAAAGATATTGTTGAGATAGAAAATGCTATTCGAACCCTGCAGGAGGAAATTGAGAGCACCGAAGGCAGACTGCGTTGCCTGAACGACTGTGTGAACTACAGCACGCTAAACCTGACCATTTCCACCGAGAAAGACTTCAGCTATCAGCCTGCAAAGCGCGACAGTTTCTGGGAAAAACTAAAAGAATCGGTTGTGGAAGGCTGGTTCGGACTGGTTGATTTTGTGTTGGGACTGTTCGGAATGTGGCCATATTTGCTGTTGATTATTCCACTGTATATAGTAATCCGCAGATGGATTAAACGTCGGAAATTACGCAAACAACAAAACAATTAAAAACAGGTAGAGACGTATAATTATACGTCTCTACCTGTTTTTATCAGGACAGGTCGCGACCTGTCCCTACATTTATTTCAAATTCGATTTATTAAACACCGATGCCGGAATGGCCACATCCATTTGGACATCCACAATTACCATTTTTGTTCCTTTACCGTCTTTCAGCACATCTTTATACACAAATGAAGTAGGATACAAGCGACTCTGGATTTTCTTCACATCGCTGAAGGTGATGCGTTTAAGCAATTTTCCGCCTTTGGCAAACATTTCCACCCGCAGCGGCACAAATCGTTCAGCGTCCACCCACATTTTTTGTGAAGCATAATTCACATCGCTCACAATTGCTGTCAGATTCACTACCCAGCATTTACGCCCATCAATGGTTTCTTCACCTGTAACTTCAGCTTTATATTGTTCCAGCAACGGACGGTCGGTCATCATATCCTCATACGACATATCGCTGCCCATCACCGACTGGCGCAACATGTGACCCGAAATCTGAATCACACGGTCGGTAGTGGGTGAATAAATCCATAACTGATTGTCCAGTTTTAGCATCTTTGTTCCCTTTTCGCGTGCGGGAGCAAGGTATTCGGTAAACGCTTTATCGGTTCCCACACCCCACGATTTGGATTCCATAGTTCGCGTTCCGCGAGCTGAATTAATTTCCATCCGCGCAGTCAGAACACGTGATTTCGACGACATATTGTTATCCACTTTATCCAGAATTGATTTTCCCGAAGGATAGTTTTGGGCAAATAAAAAACCAGTAAACATCAACAATAAAACAACCCCTAACCCCTGAAGGGGAACTGAGTTAGTTCGTATTTTTAAAATATTCATATATGTAATTTTAAATTAGACAATACAATTATAGTTCCCCTTTAGGGGCTAGGGGTCAGCCTTCCAATTCTTTAAACAAATTTGCAGTCTGACGTTTATATACCCCGATTCCGGCCAGTGAAGCTCCGATAACGGTTGACAAAACACCCGGTATAAAGCCAATATAAAAGGTTGTGACTGTGATTTGAGCGCGAATAATACTTGGCATCATCATGTTGGAATTGCGCATCATGTTTCGGGCATCAATACCGTAGACCTGCAACGGCCAGGCACAAAGCAGTCCGATAATAATACCAAGCACTGATCCTATAATGCCAACCAGTAAAGCCTCGCCTACCAACGAACGGTAAATTTCATGTTTACTTTCGCCAATAGCCATTCGTAACCCAAATTCTCCGTATCGCCGCAAACCGCCTACCAGTCCGGCATTCCAAAGTACTATAGACATGGCAAACACGAAAATAAAGATAATGATATACTGCGCATTTTCGGAATAGGCAATCATAAAATCCATACCACCTATGCCACTCATGGGCGCCATTGCGAGCGAGAACTTATCGTCTTTCTTCGTATTCTCCTGATTGAATGCCATGGAGAGTTTCTTCGCTCTGGAATCCTTGTAAGGCGAATCGTTAAAGAACCCCAGCACTTCACCGGCCGCATCTTCCATGTTTAATGCCATGCGGGCATCATCAATGTCGGCTACAACCATTCCTTTATCCAGAATCTGAGTGCCAAAATGAATAGTACCGCACACCGTAAAGTTATACATGGCCATATCACCGTACATGGTATTCGAAATCAGCGTTACCCGATCGCCAAGTTTCAGATTCATCTTTTTGAACAGCTCATTGGTTATCATTATTTCACCCGACTTTTTCGGAAAACGGCCTGAAAATAGTTTGGATTTTAAATCCATGCGATTGATTTCGTCATCGTTACCAAGCAAGTGAATTCCCATTCCCATCACATTGCCCTGCGACTTCGTTATTCCGTCTGAGTCAGGTGCATCGAGCAATCCACCAAATTGAATCCGATCAGTCCAGGTCATATCCGGATAAGTGGTTTTCAACTTTTTCATCACTCCGTTTATGCCCATAATCGCATAATCGTTTGGCATTTGTGACTGATTTTCCTTATACGCTTCGGTCATGACTTTTACATGTCCCGTCGAGAATTTGGCAGTAGTTTCAATGCTATCGCTAAAAATTCCACCCATATATGCCTGTAGAAAAACCGTAATTATAACGCCCAAAGCCACTACTATAATGGGCAACAGACTGCGACTTTTATCGCGCAATAATCCGTTTAATAAGAATTTTATCATTTCTTTTTGAGTTTTATCAGTTAATTGGTTGATTGGGTTGATTGGTTGATTGCTAACTCAATGAACTTAATAAACCCAATCAACTAGTAACCTGTTTTTTACTTCACTTTCCCCTTGATTGCATCCGTTGGATTCATTTTGGCAATTTTACGAGCCGGCAAATAACTGACGATGGCAGTAACAATAAGTATAAATATCATTGTATTAATTACCAATCCGGGTGTTATAGTTGCATACATGGTGTCGGCCATGGGCACTCCAATTTCGCTGGCATCCATATTGAACGAATAACCATAAACTACCATATAATACATTATCGGCGCCCCCCAAATTGTTCCGACTGCAAATGCAAGTATTGCATTAATAGTACCTTCGAGTGTAAAATGCCAAACAACTTGTCGCTTAGTCATTCCAAGTGCTATAAACGTTCCGATTTCACGCTGACGACGGAAAATAGATAGTGTCTGTGTATCGAAAATGGCGAGCATTGCCAGCAACAGGAAAATTATGTACATAAAACTGGTGCCGACCGATTTGGCTTTCACTAACATCATGGTCGATTCTGTAAGTTTTTCCACACTCTTGAACTCCCAGCTTGAAATGGTCTGGGTTTTTAATTCAGGAGATTTTATCAACAAATTGGCACAATTGGTATTCATGGTCATTTTTTGAAGCCTATCGAGCGGAATCCACAAAATACCATTATCCACTGTTGGAATAGATGTTTTGAAAATTCCAACCACCCGAATATCGGCTGCTTCGAAAGTTCCGTTTTTGTCACGCCATCGAAGCGTTACCAAATCATTCAGATGAAGCTTGGTTTGTTTAGCCATAAAAGCACCCAAAACAACCGGAATCTCATCATTCTTAGCTATCAGTTTTTGAGTTGGTATCTGAAGCAATTTCTGATCAGGTCGTATTCCTTTCAACAATACACCCTGCATTCGTCCTTGAGGATAAATACTGCCCTGAGTTAGCAAAATCGGTTCTATTTTTCGATTATCAACATCCTTTTTAAAAACAGCCGGAATTTCCACCGTACTTGAATCGAACGTGAAGGGATCAAACGGATCATATTTTGATTGCCAGTACTCTCCACCGGCAATTTCCCATTTAACAGTATCATCAACCGCCTGATTGCTCCAGCCTTTCAAAATTCCCTGCAAAATAATGATCAGCACAAAGGAAATTGAAAGAACAAATACGTTGAGCCAGGTTTTCAGACCGTTACCTATTAAGCTTCTGAAAGCTGTTTTGAATATAGCCCCCCAACCCCCAAAGGGGGAGTTGTGAAACAAATTATTATTTTTGAGTTTTCTCATAATCTTTTAATTAATAAGTTGTCAAAATATCACAATCTTAAAGTCCCCTTTCGGAGGATTTAGGGGGCTGTATTTATGGGATTGACTTCTTTATCTTCCACTACTTTTCCATCCTGCAATCGGATTATTCTTCTCAAATAACCGATAACTTTTTCGTCGTGTGTGGCAAAAATGAAACTGGTTTTCAATTCTTCATTCAGCTTCACCATGGTTTGGAGTATATTGTGTGAATTGGCAGAGTCAAGGTTGGCAGTCGGTTCGTCGGCCAATACCAACATGGGGCGTTTTACCATAGCACGGGCAATAGCCACCCGCTGACATTCACCACCCGAAAGCTGTGCGGGACGTGATTTTACTTTGTCGGTCAATCCAACCCAGGCTAGTGTTTCCATAACCCGTGTTTTACGTTCCTCAGCACTGATATCGAGCAACAACAACGGAAACTCAACATTCTCAAACACTGTATAAACCGGCAATAAATTGTAATGTTGAAAAATAAAACCCAGTTTTTCCTTTCGGAGTTGTGCAGCTTCTTTTGGCGTCAGCTTTCCCACCGATTTGCTCAAAACCACTACTTCACCTTCGGTCGGAATATCCAGCGAGCCGATTATATTCAACAAGGTTGTTTTTCCGGAGCCACTCGGACCAACCAGTCCGGTAAATTCTCCTTCGGAAAACTGCAAATTCACCCCATCGAGCGCAGTAAACGAACCAGTTCCAACTGGGAATTTTTTGACTAAATTCTTTACTTCTACAATTGTTTTCATACAATTAACTATTATTTACTTCGGGTTATATCTTTTATTTGTCTTTGAACTTATTTAATTCGGGTAATTCGTTTCAATTTGTGTAATCCGTTTTAATCAGAAATTATAATTCAGCATTATCTGAATCCCTTTTCCGGCAAACATATTTTTGCTTTGCGTCTGAGCGCTTACCATCTGCACATTATCCGGATTCCAATAACCAATAGCATAGATACTGAAGTTATCATAGCTTAGTCCCCAGCTCAGATAATTCATCCATTTATTCTGGTCGGGAAGATAAAATACCATTCCCGACAAATTATCCAGCATGGAGAGCGGATAAGTCAGCATAGCTCCAAGCACGTTTAAAGCAGTTCCTTCAACTAGAAATTTAGCTCCTGCGTGATACCGGAAATACTCAACAGTAACTCCCAGTCCGCTACCAATAGGCAAGGTGTAATCTGCCCCCACATTCCACATATCCTGCATTTTTGGCAAATATACTGAAGTTATTTTTTGTGTTTCTGTAGAAGTTACACTGGATTCAAACCATAAACCGATTCCTACATCCCATTTTCCATCAAACCCAATACGAGTTTCATCGAATTCATCAATTATGGAACCGGTATGAAACTGTTTTGTCCGGTGATGTGTGCTCATGGCAATTTCTCCTCGTCCAAGCGGAAATTCAATACGAGCTCCAATTTCAGGTTTCCATTGTGAAGTACTATCCCTTTCGAAACCTTTCGGATTCTTATTTCCTATTAAGCCCCAAATCCAGAAATCCCCATTATTTTCCATAAAATATCTCCCCAACACTCCGTAAACCCCGTCAGTCAGTTGCAAGGGGTCACGCACATCCATCGCATCAAACCACATCAGCGGGCGAAACATTTTTGCCCTGCCGAAATTAATTTTTTGTAAACCGGCACGTACTTCCCAGTTTTCTCCCGAATAGCGCAACCACACCCGATACGGTTTTAGTTGTCCCTGAATGCTATCGTTATGAAAACCGGTATAATTCAATGAGCCGTTCAGATTGAGTGAAGCTTCAAAATCAAGTTTTGATTTGGATGAAAGCTTAAAATTACCAAGTAAGGTAGGCACAAACCTTCCACCAAACTGCATAGGCACGGGTGTTTGAAACTGCCCGATTCCCCATGCAGTTACCTGACCATTGAACGAAATATGTGAAGAGTCTGACTTTTCAGCTTCTAAATAACATGTCGCAGATAACAGCAGCATGAATAATAGTATTTGATTTCGCATAAATTACAGTTAAAAGAGAAAGTTAAACTTTTTTAGAAAATAAACAAATAAAAGCTCTTTATCCCCGTGAAAAAATACACGGTAAAATTACATTATTTACTAAATAAACAATAATTTTATCACATTTATTTTTTATTTTGCTTGAATTAATTATTGAGTCAAGAAATATCCATTCAAAAATAAAAATAACTATATTTGTAGGTTATTTTCTGGTCGATTACTTTCAGCTAAAAAACGCTTATGAAAAAGGAATATACTTTAGACGAATTACTTCACAAAGCTGCTTCATACTGTTCCATTTCCGAGCATTGTATTTATGAAGTGGAAGAAAAACTCAGCTTATGGGGGGTGAGTGATAAGGACAAAGGGGAGATAATCAAGCGCTTGATTTCAGAAGATTTCATCAACGAAAAACGTTATTGTGTTCATTTCGTCAAAGATAAATTTCGCTTCAACAAGTGGGGGAAAATCAAAATATCCTATGCCCTGAAACAGAAAAGACTTAGTGATGAGCTCATTAATCCTGCACTTGCAAACATCGACGACGGAGAATATGAGGAAATGCTGGCTTCTATCCTGAAAACCAAACTCAAGGGCTTGAAATATGAATTTGAATACGAAAGACAAGGAAAACTTTTCAATTTTGCTCAAAGCCGCGGGTTCGAAAGTCAGGTTATTTATCGCGTGCTAAAATCGATTGACAAATAACAATATAAAGAGTCAAAACCATGAGATACAGTCGGAAAGAAGAAAGATATAATACCTATACCCATGCGGTTGGCATCGTTTTTGGAATTGTTGCAGGAACTTTTTTGATTCTTAAAGCAATCCATTCTCATAATCCCTGGGCTATTCTCAGCGATAGTATTTTCGTTATTTTTATGATTAGCATGTACCTGGCATCAACTCTCTATCATGCCAGAAGAGACATAAAGTTAAAGCAACAACACCGTAAATTTGACCATGCCGCCATTTATACTCAAATTGCCGGAAGCTATACACCGTTCACCCTGGTAGTTTTACGGTTAAACGGCAGTTGGGGCTGGACTTTGTTCGGAATAATCTGGACTGCAGCTGTGCTTGGAGTTTCGCTAAGTTTTATGAACCAGAAAAAAGGCAGCAAATTGGAAACAATCTGTTATGTAGCTATGGGTTGGGTAGTGGTAATTGCTTTCAAACCACTGATTGACTCATTAGGTGCAACTAATTCCATATCAGTATTGTACTGGTTAATTGGTGGTGGATTGTTTTATACGGTTGGTGCTATTTTATATCGTTTCAAACAAATTCCGTACACACACGCCATTTTTCATCTCTTTGTGTTGGGCGGAAGCATTTGCCATTTTATTGCCATCTGGGAAATAAAAATATAACCGCAAACAGTAAACAAGAAAAGGGAAAAATAAGAAATAACAACTAAATATGAATGAATACTCTGACTTCAATCAAAACTAAAGACTTAGAACTAAAAATTTTGCTGTTTATATAATTTTGTTTTATGTCAAACACTGTAAACAAACAGAAGAGCTAAGAGTTATTGGAAAACAAGTCTTAAGATCAGGCACATCGGTTGCAGCTAATTTCAGAGCTTTCACAGGTGCTCGATTTGAAGCGGAAAAATTCTCAAAACTTTGTATTGTGGTAGAAGAAACAGATGAAACTCAATTTTGGCTTGAATTAATCGAGGAAGCAAATCTTTTAGAGATATCAAGCTATATGGAAATAAAAAATGAAGCCGACGAACTGATTAAAATATTCACAGCTACAAAATACAAAATGAAGAAATAAGTTGATTCTGCTTACCGTTTACCGCTATTCAATAAGCCCTTGCCGAAACTATTGCTGAACAACCGGGCGTTTGTATTTTTGCTGAAAGCTGTGGTCATGCCAGGCTATCGAATTTAGGGCTGATGAGCTATTCTTTAAACCTCCTCCGGCAAAGGTGCTGAGATTATTTAATTTTTCGTATTTCCATCTTAATAATATCTTGTGGACAGCCTTCCACGGCTTCACTTATTTCGGTTTCGTATTGACTGAAATTCACATTCTTATTCACATGAGTTTTGTCGGTTACTGTAAATACTTTTGCTGCAATCAATTCGCATAATCCACAAATAATACATCTTTTCTTTTTTTCGTCAATCCAAACTTTGCTTACTGCCATTTTTATTTTAGTTGGTCATGTATAATGGTTAATATTAGTGGCTGATATAGTATTTTCAACTCATGCAATACATAAGTAAATAGTAATTATTATTGATATGTTTTTTTGTCACATAGTCCACAGTAGTTTTAAATTAAAAAATAAGACTAAGAACAGCATATGGAACATCCCGATATTCGGGAGCATTATCCCGAATATCGGGTTAATTTCAGACCACGCAAAAGTATCGACAGATACTTTTACTATGTGAACTAAGTCTTTTTATTCCCATTTTACTATGTGTTCTATTGTGGTGGAAATATATCATTAAATATTTTAAACTACTTATACTTATTTTTTCAATCATAGATTCATAAGTAATGAACAGAATATAATGTCATATTTTATAAGATAAATAGCACCCGGATGAAACATACCGACAAGTTGGCATGTTCCAGCCGAGTTCTTTTTCTTTATTTTTAAATATAAAATCTAAGTACATGACAAAAATTTATCAGAACCTGTTATTATATTGAATATAAATGATTTATCGCAGGGGCTTCCGCCCCTAAAACCCCGACTTACTTTTTGTCTTGAAACAAAAAGTGAGCAAAAAGTTAAAGACTACGCCTGCTTTGCTCGAAAAGCTTGCGCTCAGTTGGCTGAAACCGTCCAAACTCGCTCCTTCGTCGCTCAAACAGG
>JBAWXD010000014.1:0-37027 GCA_037144275.1 Paludibacter sp.
CTTTCTCTAAGTTCTCTTCTTTTTGTTTTCCAACACTTTCTAAATAGATAGGAAATTGCTTCAACAATTTTAGATTAATTTTTTCAGGATTCTTTTTCAAAACATCAATTCCTTCTTTAGTTATTTTGAAAATTCCTCGGCGAAGATTTATAATCAATCCAGCCATTTTTAAATGAGCCTTTGCCCAAAATACTCTATTATAAAATGTTTTTTGACTACCACTTGGAAGATATTCTTCTAATTCATCTTCTGTCAAATTAAATTCTCTCGTAAGAATTTCTATTATTTCTGATGTAGAATACTCTTTCTCATCTTGAATATTCTTTAAGAAAGGTAACATAATTGATTGAAAATCAGGTATCATATTTATAGTATTTAAAATCAATAAAAATCTAAAAATGCTTTCTCCCTCTCCTCAAGGAGAGGGTTGGGGTGAGGTGTTATTTCAAATGCGAAGCCTTCAATCCCTTAATCACTGCATTTGTAAAACCATTGGCTTCCATTTCGTTAAGGCCTTTGATGGTAATGCCGCCGGGCGTGGTTACTTTGTCAATTTCCACTTCAGGGTGACTTTTGTTGGCTTCCAAAAGATCGATAGCACCGCGTAAAGTTTGAATCACCACTTCTTTGGCTACATTGGGATAAATACCCATTTCCACACCGCCTTCCATGGCTGCACGAATGTATCGGAAAGCGTAAGCTATTCCGCACGAAGACAGCGACATAAAAGCATTCAACTGAGTTTCAGGCACCAAAAAAGCTTTGCCCAATTCGGCAAAAAGTGACATTATCAAACTTTCCTGTTCTTTCGAGGCATTAAACGACGAAATAGTGGAAACGCTCTGAAGAACGTCTATTCCGGTGTTTGGAATGATCCGAAACATGGTGGCATCTGTGCTGAATAAATCAGCCATCTTTGCAAAATCCACACCCGCAGCAATCGAAACAATCAGTTGCTTTTTGTAGTCGATTTTATTTTCAATTTCATCAGCTACCACTTCAACTAGCCAGGGCTTTACAGCAAGTATCACTATATCAGCATCTTTCACAATATCGCGATTGGAAGTGCTAACTGTAATCTCTGCATTAAATGCTTTGATAACGTCCAGATTCGCCTGCGAAACGTCACTCACACGAATGTTTTTTGCCTGAACAAGTGTTCCTTTTGAAAGTCCGCGGGCAATAGCACCGCCCATATTTCCGGCTCCGATAATGGCAATTTGTAGGTTGGAAGTTTCCATTTTAGGTTGTTTTATACGTTTTTTTGCAGTTCTTTTTTTATTTGACTGACAAAGATAGGATATCTAATTAATAATACATAATTCGCAATTAAAAATTTAAACTCAGGCAACCCCGAATTCCCCAAGGAGCAACTTTTCGTCCATCCAACCCTACATTATTCAGGTCAGTGAGTCGCCAAACCGATTGCAGCGTAAAAATACCGAGAATGTTGGTAAATCCCACACCCACTTCCATGTAGGGTTTGTTCATCGGATTCATGTATGTTGGATAATCCATTTGTAAGCGGTGTGAATTGTTGAGACTTCCATAGGCAACATTGAACGAACACATTTCACGCAGATTCAACTCTTTTACAAGCGGAATCTGATTCATAATCAACCCATTAAACATCAACTCCGTGTGAAGATTCATATATTTATCGGCAGCATATTCCATGTAATTCATCATATTGAACTGAAAAGTGCTGTAGCCACCGGTTTCGCTTCCGGGAGGAATTTCGAGCAATTGGTAGGGTACATTTCCAAAAATCAAACCAGCATCGAGAATATAATTAAACTGTCCGACATCAAACTTGAAGAATTGGCGCATATTGGCAGAAACCTTGGCGTAAGTGCCTGACTGATTCCCAAACTGATAATTCCCCGCTTCCAAAATTCCGTAAATCACAGGTTTTGTATTCGAAATATAAATTCGTTGCATGTGATCATCGTATTTCCGCTCGCCAAACGAAAACCGGGTGGCAAGTGTAATTGATTGTTGCAACAAGGAATTGTAAGTCAAACTACCTTGCTGCATTGGCATAGAAGCATTGGCAAAGAGACGGTTATGATGTAAATATAACGTGCTTTCAATATTAGGTGACCAATCGTTTGAAATTGAATATAATATTTCACTTCGTTCGGCTATTTTTCCGGCAGATTTCGCAGCAAAAACTGAACTTGAAATATCTTCATCGCCTGTTATTAAAGGATTTTCACGAAACAAAAAATCATTATAGTTATAATCCACCCTACGAAAATCGTAAGTGTAATTCATACTCATTATCCGGTGTTTATCACCCGGCAGTTTAATCTGAAATCCAAATGAGTATTTCGGATCCTGATTTTTTGTCCCCATACCCAAATATCCATTAAAAGAAATGGTTTTTGAGAGTTTCTCGTTCGTTCGGAAGGGCAATGTCAGACGTAATCCTTCCAAATCGGTGATTCGGATAATTTGTTCCACTTTTCCAAGGTCTATTTTCCCCAAATCCATATAACCGGTAAACATCACATCGGCAATCCATTTGGCGGTACGCAGCATGGGTGTGTTGTTCAGGTCTTTCATTTTATCATTCAAATTTTCGACACTGTAGTTACTTTTGGCGAAATTGCTTACTGGGGCAGAAACGGAGTCGGAGTAATAATAAGAAGCACTGCGCTTTACAAAAATTTCGGGTTTCGGTTGAAGGCTGTCGGCCAATAGTTCATAACTCATATTCAATGCCATTTCTTCCGATTGGCGTGTCCAGCGTCGGTTTTGTTGTTCACTAAAATCTTCCGAAATCCGGAGGTTATGAATAAAGTTGATATTGGCCTGATTAGGCAGTTCAGCTTCGATTTTAGTTAGTGCAAGCGAAGCTGAATCGATCCACATTTTTCCATCAAAAGCCAGATTTTTGGCATTTTTGGTTCTGAAATGAATTTCATATTGCTTACCAGAGGCAGTATGAATGCTGTCGGCCAGATAATAATCGTAATAGGCATAACCAACGTTGGCAAGTGGACTAATCATATTTTTGCCAAAAACCGTAACGGAATTATCGTAAAAATTAAGCTCAGTTTCCATATTTCCAATCAGTTTTTCAAGAATTTTCATACCACTTTCAGGCGACGAAAACATATTTCTCGAAATTTCTTGTTTCTGTTTCGGAGTCAAACGGAATTTTGTTTCAGCCATATACAGCGGCAACACAAGTGATGAATCCGTTTTTGATAAATTGCCCGTTTTAAATTGATCGAAAATCCGTTTGCTAATCGTTCGTTGGTTTATTTTGCTTAGTAAAATCAGATTTTGCTCGGTACTTTCGGCCGAAAAATTCTGTTGCTGGCTGCTGTCATTTACTTTTCGCATCAACCTTACTTTTTTCATCAATTCAAGTGCCGGATTAGCTCCAGGAATAATAAAAGCTTCCTGCAACAAGGTGTTTTCTTCTTCCAGCTCGATTTGAATACCTACACTCTGTCCTGGTTTTACCCTGATTTTTGCTTTTTTAAATCCTACTGACGAAAAATTAAGCTGAGATTCTTTTCCACTATAACGAATCAAAAAATAGCCTTCTTCATTACTCTGTGTTACTTTATCAGAGTTTTTAAAGCTTATATTTACCTGTGAAATTGGGCTTTTGTCAGCTTTATTAAGGATCTGTCCAACGACTACAGTTTCCTCGGCTTTTGCAAATGAACTCGCAAATAATATAATTATCAGCAGTAATCTAGAACTATATTTATAATTTTTAAATTTCATTTTTCACATTCTTTTCGTTCATCAAGCTGTTCAGCATTTTTTTTGTAAACCGGATGGCAATCCATCACCGTTTTTCTTAAAAAATGCACATCAATATGCGTATAAAGCTCTGTCGTTGTGATAGATTCGTGTCCGAGTAACTGCTGAATAGCTCGCAAATTAGCTCCATTTTCGAGCAAGTGTGTTGCAAATGAATGCCGAAAGGTATGTGGACTCACATTTTTTCGAATTCCTGAAAGTAGTGTAAGGTCTTTTACAATTTTGAAAATCATATCACGAGTGAGTTTCGTTCCACGGCGGTTCAGAAACACATAATCTTCATTTCCTTTTTTGATAGTAAGCAAATTGCGATCAATTTTCCAGAGTTGCACTTGTTTCAAAGCCTGTGGTGACATCGGTACAAGTCTTTGCTTGCTTCCTTTTCCTTCCACCAACATATATCCTTCTTCGAGGTACAATTTTGAAAGTTGAAGATTAATCAGCTCCGACACGCGCAATCCAGAGCCGTACAGCACTTCAATAATAGCTTTATTCCGCTGACCTTCGGGTTTTGACAGGTCAATGGTTTCAATAATACTGTCAATTTCCTTGACTGAAAGGACTTCCGGTAAGCGTAATCCGATTTTTGGACTTTCGAGTAATTCAGTAGGGTCGGTATCCAGTATATTCCGGTAAATCAGGAAATGATAAAATGATTTAATGCTCGATAAAATTCGCGCTTGTGTGCGTGGATGAATACCCAGTGAACTGATTTCGATAATAAAATCACGCAAAATTTCGGTGGTGGCTTTTTCAGGAACTATATGCGCATCGGTAAGGTAAGTGTTCAGCTTTTGCAAATCACGCTCGTAAGCTTCTATCGTATTAGGCGATAGGCTTTTTTCAAGTTTCAGAAACATATGATAATTGTCGGTGACTGACAGCATTTTTAGCTTTTCAAAATTGCTCACAAAGGTATTAAAAAGATTTTGGTCTTGCTAAAAAAATGGCCGTAAAGCATTTGCTCTGCGACCATTTAGGCATTTAATCAAAAAATCTTATGTTAATTTCTGAGAAATATATCTTTTGCAACACCATTAATCGTAAGCGTGGCTTTTCTATCTTTTGTTCCGTCACCATAATCCAAGACTGCAGTGCGGGTTTGGGTTGTGGTAGTTACAGTTCCCTGAACAAAGTAAGGATAGTTGTTGTAAATAATCAATGGGGTAGTGATTTCAACCGTATAAGCTACCCCTTTGGCATTCACGCCGGCAGTAGATCCGGTAATGGAGAATTTATCATCCCAAAAAATATGTGGAGTGCCGTTAGTATCAATTCTTTCTCGTGTACGAGTTGAATTACGAATAATCGTTGATTTATCTACCCGAACAATAGTATCTGAAACTGATACTGTCATACTTGGATTCTTTGCTAAATTTAATCCGTTGTTTACTATTGATTTAGAACCTTTTACATTATTTCCATTCACGTAGAAATCAACTGGTTTGATCGTTTTGATAGCTCCGCTTTTCCAGAGTTTCTCGCTAATGTTGATTATTATTTTCCCTTTAAGCGTATCGCCTCGGCTATCAATAAATCCGGTTGTACCAAAATCAATTGTAATCGTTTTAGGAAAATAAAGTGAGTCAGGTTTGTCAATAGTAATTGTAGGTCCTGTAAGTTGATTTTCAGCTTTTACAGCCATCAAAAGAGTATAGCCATTGTCAGCCAGGGTATTGACATAGGTATCAGCAGTACTTAGCACTACATCACTTAAGGAAGCAGCCTGTGCTTCATCGGTTGCAGTTGTGGTGAGCGAAGCATCCGTTGCCACATTACTTTCATTTGTACAGGAGGTACTTAATAATGCAAAACTGGTTGCAATAACCAGCACTGCGAAAAAGCTTCTTTTTTTCATAAGTCTGAATTTTTAAAAATTAGTGTTTAATGGATTTGTTATGATTGGACGCAAAATAAATGAAAAGGTTTAAGCATTGAATAAAATATCAGTTAAATTAATTCGATTTTAACATATTACATATATTTTCATTAATTTAAAACAGTTTTGAATTTAAAATTAATAACTTTGTAGTTATAATTTTAAGCGAATAATTGAATGGCAAATACCAAAACATCAACAACGAGCTTCTATCCAAATCAAGATACTTTTCTGATTGCTGTCGATTGTATTATTTTTGGATTTAAAGACAATAAAATCAGCTTATTGGCTCAGCCACGCTTTCTTGAGCCATTCAAAAACGGTTTATCCTTGCTGGGTGGATTCGTAAAAGAAAATGAATCTGTTGAGCAGGCAGCCAGTAGCGTATTGTCGAGGCTTACTGGCTTGGAAAATATATATATGGAGCAGGTTGGAATGTATGGAGCATTGGAACGTGACCCCGGTGACAGAGTAGTTTCGTGTGCTTTTTATGCTCTTATCGACATCGAATCTCAGGACGAGCAGCTACTGGAAGAACACAAAGCCTTCTGGATTAATATTGACAGAGCCAACGAACTTATTTTTGATCACCCACGCATGGTGGCCGATGCAATTCAGTTACTTAGACAAAAAGCTGCCATTCAAGCAGTTGGATTTAACTTATTACCCGAAAAATTCACCCTTTCTCAACTTCAGGCACTATACGAAGCCATTTATTATCAAGTTTTTGATATTCGTAATTTCCGAAAGAAAATGCTGAGTATGGATTTTTTGGAGAAACTAAATGAAGTAGATAAATCGGGTTCAAAAAAAGGGGCATATTATTATCGTTTCAGGGATGAAAAAGTGCAAAACGACCAATATCCAAGCCGATTTTAGATTATTTATAGTTTCAATTTTGAGGTTGGCTCATAATTTAGCCTATCTTTGACGACAAATTATGTAACAATTATTCAAAATATATACAAAAATGAAACTTAACAATTTTTTCACAGTTCTATCACTTTTACTGATTTCAATCTCATCATTTGCCTACGATGCTGTTGGTCACCGAATTGTTGCTGACATTGCCTATGATAATCTCACCGATAAAGCCAGAGCACAAGTCGATAAAGTATTGGGCAAAAAAGGCTTGGTTTACGAAGCAACCTGGGCCGACGAAGTACGTAGCGACAATAAATATGCTTACAGTTACCAATGGCATTACCAGGATTTGGACGATAATATGACTTCTGCAGATATTAAAAAATTACTGGACAATCCGACTGCTGAAGGTGAGCATCTGTTTTTTGCGCTGGATCAATTACAAACACGCCTAAAAAAAGACAAAAATGATACTGAAGCACTGAAATTTTTGGTTCATTTTGTGGGCGACTTACACCAACCATTGCACATGGGACGTAAAGATGATAAAGGTGGAAATAAAGTAGATTTCAACTGGTTTGGACGAAAAACTAACCTACATTCGGTATGGGATGGTGCTTTGATTGAAACTCAGAAAATGTCATATTCCGAGTACAGTCAATATTTACAGGATAAATTCGAACCACGCAAGGCAGATTTCAAGAAACATGGTATTCTACAATCTATTGAAGCTTCGTATGCAGTTCGAAATCTGATTTATGCATACGACACTTCCGACACTAATAATTATCATTATGTTTATCAGTTTGGCGACAAACTGGACGAGATGTTGTATCGCGGTGGCATACAACTTGCCAATATTTTGAATGCAATTTATAAATAATTATGACTCTATAATATGATTAATTCCCTTCTTTATCAATAGATTTAGAAGGGAATTTTCTTATTTGAATCTTTTTAACATCACTATTGTTTTAATTTCTAAAGTAAAAATTGAATTGATTCGTCTTCACTTGTATGGAGACAAGCATAAACATAACCATGGCTGACAAAAAAGCACTTTCCATAACAAAAACCATTCAGGATTTTGGCAAAAATCTGTTTGGTTTTGTACGTGGCAGAGTGAAATCGACTGAAGATGCAGAAGATATACTTCAGGATGTTTGGGTGCAGTTGAGCAATTTAAGCGATGTCGCTGATATTGAAAATGTTAGTGCCTGGTTGTATGAAGTTGCACGGAATAAAATTACCGACCGTTCGCGCAAAAAAACCAATCTGGCGCTTGAAGATTACAGCTACGAAAACGACGAAGGCGAATTTAATTTCAAGGAAATTCTGTTGATGGATGACAGCAACAATCCCGATTTGGCGTTCTTCAAAGAAATGTTTTGGAAAGAATTTGAAAAAGCACTCGATGAATTGCCTGAAAATCAGCGGGAAGTTTTTCTGCTCAACGAAATGGAAGACCTGACACTTCAGCAAATAGCCGACCAAAAAGCTGAAAACCTAAAAACCATTATAAGTCGAAAAGGTTATGCTGTGAAACATTTGAGAAACAAACTGAATTATTTATATAAAGAACTCAACAATTAGTCGGCAATTTGTAGTCGGCAGAAAAAATTAAATATATGGAAACAACCAATCAACAACAGTGGAGAAAAAGAAGATTATTCTTTTTTCCGGTATTTATAGCAGGACTTTTTGCAGTGAGTGGAGTAGTAATGCTACTTTGGAACTGGATAATACCCACCATATCAACCATTCATGCATTAAACTATTGGCAAGCCATGGGTTTGTTGGTACTGAGTCGCATCCTTTTTGGCGGATTTCGGTTTGGCAATCATCGAAGAGCTGCACACCGTCATTTTGAAAACCATGCTCCTTTCAAAAATAAACTGATGGATATGACAGACGATGAACGTCAGCAATTTAAAAATCAGTGGAAACAACGTTGTTGCAAACCACCGACAACATAAAAAATACATGCTTCAAAATTGCAATAGGAACAATAGAAAATCAACCATCTGCTGTTCCTATTGTGATTTTATACACTTTTTCGGAAAAATATTGCAGACATTTAAAGTAAAATTAAAAGTAGTTCGTCTACCTAAATAGAAAGAACATTTATTTATTCATTTAATAACAAAAACAAAATGACAAGATCAATTTTAAGTGCCGTGGTTTGCGGCGTAATTGTAGGAGCTCTGGCATTTTTCGTGCCTCACCTTTTACTGGGAATTTTAGTATTTTTCTTTGTAGTTCGCCTTTTTCATGGTTGTGGGCATAGACGACATGGCTGTGGTGGACATGGTTATCATCACGGACATTCGGAACGTTTGTTCTATCTGGCCGACCGTGTTCGGAAAATGACCGACGAAGAATATGCCGAATTTAAACAAAAAATGGGCGGAAACTGTTGCGATTCAGATTCAGACTGTTGTGGTTCAAGCTGCTGTGGTTCAAAATCGAAAGATTCAGTATGTTGCGAAACAAAAAAAGAAGAAACAAGCAAGTAATTAATCTTTTAAAAAACAAATACAATGCATAGAAGATCAAGATTTTTAGTGCGATTGGCAACAGCTGCCATCACTTTCGGAAGTTTATGGTTCACCCTCGGACCGTCGCATTTCAACCGCGGACACCACCCTTGCCGCCCCATGATGGAGCACTGCTGCATCCACGAAGAACATTTCAGAGAATGTGACGAAGATGCTCAACCTAAAGGTCATGAGAAAGTAATTGTGATTAAGGAAGTAATCAAAAAAGACTCTGTTAAGAAATAAATCATGGGTTCTTACTAAACTGAAAAACCTTTTGTCTAAGCGACAGAAGGTTTTTTTTATTTCATTATTAAACAAAATTGAATAAATGGGCGTTAAATCTAAAACAATAAATAAAAGATCCATGAACAAAACCCGATTAGAAGCATTCAGCGATGGTGTATTGGCAATTATTATCACCATTATGGTGTTGGAGTTAAAAATTCCACATGGCAGCGATTGGAAAGAATTGCGTGAACTCATTCCCACATTTATCAGCTATGGCTTAAGTTTTTCGTATATTGGCATTTACTGGGGAAATCACCATCATTTGCTGCATTCGGTCAAACATGTAACATCAGGCATGATGCTGGCCAATCTTAATTTACTTTTTTGGTTGTCGCTGGTTCCTTTTTCGACGGCGTGGATGGGCGAAAATCATTTTGAAACGAATACAGTAGCCTTGTATGGTGTGGTTTTATTACTTTGTGGAACAGGGTATTTCATTCTTCAACAAGTGATTGAACGAAACTCAAAAGACAGTGAAGCACTCAAGGAAGCCTTTAAAATGTCCGACCGGAAAGGAATGATATCATTGGTTTTATACATTGCATCCATTCCACTGGCTTATATACATCCTTATATATCGTTTTCCATATTTATTGGGTCGTCCATCATGTGGCTTATTCCGGATAAAAATATCGAACGGGCATTAAAAGGAGACAAATAACATTTATCTTTTCCCCGATTTTCTGCTTCCAAAGCTACCGGAAGTTGGTTTTATATTTTTTGCCACACCACCTTTTTTTACACTCGAACTGCTTGAGTTTGTTCTCAAATCTCTTGATTTGGGATTTGGATTAGAAGATCGATCTAGCTTCTTTGCGGGAGAAGATGGAGCGCGTTGAGCAGTTCTGACCGGAGCATTTCCTTTTGTTTTAGGTTTTGGTTCTTGGTTCTTGGTTCTTGGTTCTACGGTAGATGTAGAATTTGAAATCGACACCAATATTTGCTCCATTTCATTCGATTCAAGTTGTCGCCATTCACCCAACGGAATTCCTTTCAGATTGATATTCATAATCCTAATGCGCTCCAGCTTTAGCACATCGTATTCAAAATATTCACACATTCGGCGGATTTGTCGATTCAACCCCTGTATCAACACAATACGGAACGAGAAAACCGATTCTTTCACTACCTTGCACTTCTTGGTTATTTCACCTAAGATTGGAACCCCTGCTCCCATTTTCTGAATAAATTCGTCAGTAACAGGCTTATCCACTGTCACCAAATATTCTTTTTCGTGTTTGTTTCCGGCACGAAGAATTTTATTGACAATATCGCCGTTGTTCGTCAGAAAAATTAAGCCCTGTGATTCCTTGTCGAGCCTGCCAATAGGAAAAATACGTTCGTGGTAGCCAATATAATCAATTATAGAATCTTTTACACCAATTTCAGTGGTACTGATAATGCCAGCGGGCTTATTGAAAGCGATAAACACAAAATCGGTTCCTTCTTTGGCTTCAATCAAATTGCCATTCAGGGTCACTTTATCGTGCTTTGGAGCAATCATAGTACCAACTTCAGCACGCTTCCCATTAACAAACACATGACCCTGCTCGATATATTTGTCGGCTTCACGACGCGAACAAATGCCACTATCGCTGATAAATTTATTGAGACGGATTTTTTCGGTCATAATTTCTGATTTGAAAATGAGAAGATTTGAAAATTTGAAAATGAAATTAGTACTTTAATATATCCATCAATTCACTGATTACCATAGCACTTGCTCCCCATATTTCAGCTTTAGTCACATCAAAGTAAGGTGCATTGGAAACGGCTTTTATCGAATTGACGTAAAAATCCTTCCGTTTAATTACTTCGGGGTTGAAAAAATCAGAGAATGGAATTTCAATAACTTCATCCACTTCCCGTTCATCAATTTTATATTGAGGTTTTTCGGCAAGAAAACCGACAAAAACGCTAATAAGGAAATTACTTGGTGGAACATAAATATCTGACAATCGGCCGATTATTTCAATTTTATCTTCCGGAATACCAATTTCTTCCTGAATTTCACGCAGCGCAGTTACTCTTACTTCCTTATCTTCCTCCTCATACCGTCCGCCAGGAAATGCAATTTGCCCTGAATGTATTCCGACATACACGCTTCGTCGAATAACAATCATTTTCAGCTGATTCTCCTCTTGAAAAAACAAAATCATTACGGCACTTTTACGTGCATTAACAAGCAATTTTTGTTCATTTAAATATTCCGAAATACGATGTTCAGGTGCCATTTTCAAATGAGAATGCATCCCTGGTAGCGATTTTGAGAGTTTCTGCTTTAATTCTTGTTTTGAAAGATTCATATTTAAATAAAATCTCCCACAAAATTACGCAAATATTTTGGCGTAACCTGCGGGAGGTCTAATATCTTTTATCTTTATTTTTTTGTCTTTTTTACTGGCAAATAACACAACCTTCACATTTCGACAATTCGCCGCGAAGCCGTTTTTCAACCAGCATTTTCATTCTGTCCTGCAAAGCCGGAATGCGGATATTTTCAATCACATCGTTAGTAAAAGCAAACATCAGTAACAAACGAGCTTCCTCTTCTGAAATACCTCTAGCCTGCATATAAAATTTGGCAGTTTCGTCCAACGAACCAATGGTAGCACCATGCGAACATTTCACATCGTCAGCATAGATTTCCAACTGAGGTTTCGTACGCATTTTAGCCGTTTTCTTCAGTAGGATATTTCGGTTAGTCTGGAAAGCAGCCGTTTTTTGTGCGTCTTTTGCCACGTAGAGTTTTCCTGTAAATGCACCTTTCGAAGAATCATCCAACACGTATTTGAACAACTCACGACTGCTACAATTCGGTTTATTATGAATAATGGACGTAAAATTATCAACCTGCTGATTTTTATCGGCAATCACCATTCCACACAATTCAGTTTCACAATGTTCACCGTCCACATCAATTTCTATCATATTACGAGTCAGCCCATTATGAAGTGTAATCACATTAGCCAACACATTTGATGACGCCTGCTGATCGATGAGTAATGTTGACAAATTTGTCGTTTTATTATGTGCATTTTCAAGTTTATAATGTTCGTAGGTGGCATTTTCACCAACAAAAACTTCGGTAACCCGGTTCGACAAAAAGTGAACTTCATCCACCGTATGGTCGCAAACCAATAACTGCGCCTTAGCACCTTTTTCAAGAATGATAAGGTTGTGACTCACCGCCATAAAATCGACGTCAGAACGCATAATGTTGACTAACTGAACCGGCTTGTCAATCACAATATTTTCAGGCACATACATAAAGAATCCATCTTGCGCAAATGCTCCATTAAATGCTATTAAACCATCTTCTTTCGTTGAGCTGAGTTTAGCAAAATAATTTTTAAGCAATTCAGGATGTGTCTCCGCCACTTCTTTTACGCTACCAATAATGACACCTTCGGGAAGTTTTGTATTTCGTGGGTCAGATACCGGATAAAAACCATCATTCACCACAAAATAGAGGTAAGAGTGAATACCGGGCACATCGCATTTGAATACATCATATGGATTTACCGGAATTGGAATCCGGTTGATATTCAGACCATAATCGACTGAAAGCGATTCCTTCAGGTCGGTATATTTGTAATTTTCGAGCGCCACTGTAGGGAATCCCAACTTTTCGAACTGAGCAAAGGCAGCATCGCGTATGGCGTTCATCACCTGAGCCGAATGCTTTTTAATGCTATCGTGCTGGGATTTATATAAATCGATATATTGTTGTTCCATGGTTATTCAGCAGTAAGCAGTAAGCGGTAAGTAGTAAGCAAAAAGAATTGGCACATTAGCATATTAGTATATTTTCAAATTAGCACATTATTCTCCGTCCACTTCCTTTTTAATCCAATCGTAACCGCGTTCTTCCAGTTCTAGTGCCAGTTCTTTTCCACCCGATTTCACAATGCGTCCATCGTACAAAACGTGTACAAAATCTGGCACGATATAATCCAACAAACGTTGGTAGTGAGTAATCACAATACTGGCATTTTCTTTGGTTTTCAGCTTGTTCACACCATTGGCGACAATTCGTAAGGCGTCAATATCTAGCCCTGAATCAGTTTCGTCGAGAATGGACAATTTCGGATCAAGCATTGCCATTTGGAAAATCTCGTTACGTTTTTTTTCGCCACCCGAAAAACCTTCGTTTACTGAGCGATTAGCCAATTTATTATCCATTTCCACCAATTCTTTCTTTTCACGTTGCATACGCAAAAAGTCGGTGGCTGACATGGGTTCAAGTTTTTTGTATTTTCGATGTTCGTTTACGGCTGTGCGCATAAAATTCACCATACTCACGCCCGGAATTTCTACCGGATACTGAAAACTGAGGAAAATTCCTTCGCGTGAACGATTTTCGGGAGTCAATTCAAGTAAGTCTTTAGCATTGAAAGTTACTTCACCTTCAGTTACTGTAAACGCAGGATTTCCCGTCAACACAGAAGCTAAGGTTGACTTTCCTGCACCATTAGGTCCCATGATAGCATGAATTTCACCGGCATTCACCGTTAGACTTAGCCCTTTTAATATTTCTTTGCCGTTGATATTGGCATGTAAGTTTTTAATTTCTAACATATATTTTAATGTATGGAGACTTGAGTAATTTTAATTGTTAAAATACTTGTTATACTTTAACCTACGGAACCTTCCAGTGTTATTTGCAGCAATTTTTGTGCTTCTACGGCAAATTCCATTGGCAGTTTATTGAGTACTTCTTTGGCATAACCATTCACTATCAATCCTACGGCATCTTCCGTTGAAATGCCACGCTGATTGCAATAAAATATCTGATCTTCGTTTATTTTGGAAGTTGTTGCTTCATGTTCCACAATGGCGGTATCGTTATTCACTTCCATGTAAGGGAAGGTGTGTGCACCGCATTTGTCGCCCAATAGTAAACTATCGCATTGTGAGAAATTCCGTGCATTTTCAGCTGCCGGATTGATTTTCACCAAGCCACGATAGCTGTTCTGGCTCACACCGGCAGAAATTCCTTTTGAAAGAATATGGCTGGTAGTATTTTTGCCAATATGAAGCATTTTTGTACCTGTATCGGCCTGTTGGTGATGATTGGTAACTGCCACGGAGTAAAACTCAGCCGATGAATTATCACCCAACAAAATACAACTTGGATATTTCCACGTTATGGCTGAACCCGTTTCCACTTGCGTCCACGAAATTTTGGAATAGGCGCCTTTGCAAATTCCACGCTTTGTTACAAAATTATAGATTCCACCTACTCCATTTTTATCACCCGGATACCAGTTTTGAACAGTGGAGTATTTTACTTCCGCATTTTTCATCGCCACAATTTCCACAATGGCAGCATGAAGCTGATTCTCGTCGCGCATTGGTGCTGTACAACCTTCGAGATAAGAAACATAACTATCTTCGTCGGCCACAATTAATGTGCGCTCAAACTGACCGGTATTCATGGCATTGATACGGAAATAGGTTGAAAGTTCCATTGGGCAGCGAACGCCTTTAGGAATATAAACAAATGAACCATCTGAAAAAACGGCGCAGTTCAATGTTGCAAAAAAATTATCGGTATAAGGAACTACAGAACTCATATACTTTTTGACTAAATCCGGATGGTTTTCCACTGCTTCGCTGAAGGAGCAAAATATTATTCCCAGTTCCGACAGGCTTTCTTTAAAAGTTGTTTTTACCGAAACACTGTCCATAACTGCATCAACGGCAATACCGGATAAAGCCATACGTTCGTGGAGTGGAATACCCAGTTTCTCAAAAGTTTTGAGCAATTCCGGGTCAACTTCATCCAGACTTTTTGGAGCATTGATACGGGGTGCAGCATAATAGGCGATACTCTGATAATCAATTTCAGGAATATCAAGATGTGCCCAATCAGGCAACTTCATGGTAAGCCAATGTCGGTAAGCTTTCAGGCGAAATTCGAGCATCCATTCGGGCTCATTTTTCTTTGATGAGATAAGACGTACGACATCTTCGTTGAGTCCTATGGGTATAATATCGGTTTCAATATCGGTAGTAAATCCGTATTTATAATCCGCTTGGGTTACTTCGTTTAATATATCGGTTGACATAATTTTTATAAGCTAATTTTCAAACAGAATAGTGCTGCTTTATAAAGACTGCAAAAATACAAAAAACAACTATTCATACAATTAATATTGCTGGTTCATGAAAGAGCATAACACAGAAAGAGTGGTTTTTGTTTTAAATTTTATTGATTTCGACACACTATAGTTACATAATTAAGTGGTCGAATGTATGAGTTTACAATAAAATTATTTTATCGAGCCACTTAATACAGAGCCAGTTCTTAACTAATTTCCGCAATACGATCAAGAGAACTCTTGATATTGGGAATCTGTTTTTTCTTGGCACCAGTATGCCAGCGACTGTTTTTCTTGTTGATAATGAGCGTTGAAGGAATGCTTTTCAACTCGTTTTTATCTGAACCAGAAAGGAGATTCCAACTTGGATAACTGATAAGCATAAAACTTTGTTTTGAAAAAACAGTTGAATTCAACCGGGTGGCCTTATTTACTCTAACTTCATTCGGAAATTGCTGACGCAAATCCTGAATTCCTTTTCGTATAAGTTCGCTGGTGACTGAAAGTTTATTAACATCTACAATACTGATAGTTACAGCACTATTGTTGCGAATCAAGCGGCGAGCATAGCGCAGCAAAAACTCATCAGATTCGTCCTGAAGTAATACGATAGTGGAAGTAATACTTGTGAAACCACGATTGATAAATACCCCGACACTACAATTGGTATTTTCAACAAAATGACGGGTTTTATCTTTAATCAGCGTTCCCGGATAAAAGAATTGCTGTTGTTTGAAAATATTATTCACCATCCGATTAAGCCATTTTATGTTCTGGAAACGGGTTGTTTCTTTAAAAAATGGGATGCCCGATAGCGACACACCTGCTCCAACCAACAAAAAGTCGAAATTATTATGATTAGCCGTTTTTACGATACCTGACTCAATATTGTCAGTTACCTTGTATTCTGTTTCGATAGGAAAGCTCAATGTACTGGCTTCTTCCCGAATAGTTTTGAAACTATCAACCGAAAATTGTTCGCCGTAAATAGGATTGGTGTCGGTACCCGGGGTGATATGAAGTACGGTTACCGCCAGCGAGTTTTTTGTTCCGTCTAACACTGTTTTGGCAACATCGAGTAATGTTTTACCGTTTTCAGGATTCCCCAAGGCAACCAGGGCTTTGAAAATCCCCTGAGATTGTTGGATAATATATTCTTCTTCAAAATCTTTTTCAGGAAATAAGCGATTAATAATTGATAGAGCCGGAGTAGTCATAAAAGTAGTAACTAAGGCCATTATTACTAACATAACGAAAATTGCCGGAGGCAAAATTCCCATTTCATAGCCGATATTGAGCACGATTAATTCCATCAAACCCCGTGTATTCATCAACACACCAATAGAAAGACTATCTTTCCATGTTTCACCTAAAATTCGGGCAGTAAATGCTCCACCAACAAATTTTCCCGTAACTGCAACGAGAATAAAAATACCACAAATCCCCCATAAATAAGGTGAGTTAAGTAATCCGATTTCAGTGCGTAGTCCTGTGAACACAAAGAATAATGGCAAAAGTAAAGTTACCGAAACATCTTCTATTTTGTCAATAATCAATCTGCGGAATTTGGGAAGTTGTGGCATAACCACACCGGCTAAGAACGCACCAAAAAGTGCGTGAATACCGATTACCTGTGTTAAGAATGCCGATGCAATGAGTATGAGCAAAATAAACGCAACAATACTTTTATTCAAAACTTCACTGTTGCTGTAAATTTCGCCGACACGTTTTAAAAAAGGGCGCATAATGACCAACATGAAAAACACATATAAAATGGAGAATCCAATTGTATAAAGTGAACTAATGAAACTTCCGGTTTTGGCAATAGCTATTACAGCTGCGAGAATACACCAGGCAGTTACATCGTCATTCGCGGCACTCGCAATCGCCATTGTTCCCAAATGGGTTTTACTCAAGCCTTTTTCCTGAACAATTCTGGCTAACACCGGAAAAGCGGTAATACTCATTGAAATACCTATAAATAAAGCGAAGGAAAGAAAATCAGTATGACTTGCTGCAAATTCTTTATAAACAAAATAAGCCAATGTCATTCCCATTAAATACGGAATCAATATGCTTGTATGACTTATTACGTAGGTTTGACTTATTTTCTGTTTAAGCATTCCCACATTTAACTCCATACCAATGGTAAACATGAAAAGAATCAATCCGACCTGACTTAAGATGTATAGGTTACCCAGCGAATTGGTTGCAAACAGAAAATGAAAGGCTGTCGGATAAAAATAGCCCAAAAGCGAAGGTCCTAATACAATACCGGCTAATATTTCACCGATAACAGTAGGTTGACCAATTTTTTTAAATAAATAGCCGAAAAGACGGGAAACAATAAGAATAGAAATGATTTGAAGTAGTAACATGGATGCTGGCTCAGCCATATTGTGCAAAAGTGATGACTTGAACAGATCCGCGCCACTTCCATTTTCAACAACGTGGACTCTTACAGGTGCTAATCCGTTAAATACATCACTTTTTTGAAATAAAATATACGTAAACACGCCAAATAACAACAGCATGACAACATAAAAGAGCCAGGTTCTGAGATGGGTGTTTTTCATAACTCGTGTTTTAGATTGATTGCTAAAGTGTATTCAAGAATCAATTTATGAAACAATATTTAGTCTATATCGTTCAAAAAAAAATCAGTTGAATATCCTTTTACCCCGACAAAGGTAATCGTTTTGACTTTTAACGCAATGAAAATTAAGAAAAATGTCAATTCAAATTCAGCTTATGGTCGTTTTTGTGTATATGCGTTTTATTGATTTACTTTGTACGACATTTCAAAACAGGTTTAATAATGGAAATTAGTATTGGTTTTTGGTTGGGTTTTATCGCTTTTGTAGCGATTATGTTGTGCCTCGATTTGTTTGTTTTTCATAAAAAAGACAAAGCCGTAAATATGAAAGAAGCCTTGTTGTGGAGCTTATTCTGGATTTTACTGGCTGTTGTTTTCAATTTCGGAGTTTATCATTATTTTGGGAAAATCAAAGCACTCGAATTTCTCACCGGCTATCTGATTGAAGAATCGCTGAGTGTCGACAACCTGTTTGTATTTATTTTGATTTTCGGATTTTTCAAAATCGAAGCTAAGTTTCAGCATAAAATCTTGTTTTGGGGCATAATCGGTGCCATTTTAATGCGGGCAATCTTTATTTTTGCAGGTGTTGCTTTGATTCATCGTTTCGAATGGATAATGTATTTGTTCGGAGCATTTCTGGTTTACACAGGAATTAAACTAATTTTCGAAAAAGATGATGCCGAATATAATCCGAACAAAAACTTCTTTATACGTGGTTTTAAAAAGGTGTTTCCTGTGACCGATGATATGTCAAGGTCACAGTTTTTTATCCGAAAAGATAAAATTCTGTATGCCACGCCATTTTTTATCGCCTTACTCGTTATCGAGGCGTCCGACCTGATTTTTGCGGTCGATTCTATTCCGGCAGTTCTGTCAGTTTCCAAAGATCCGTTTATTGTTTATACATCCAATATCTTTGCCATACTGGGTTTGCGGTCACTGTATTTTGCACTGAACGGTATTATGGCGTACTTCCATTACCTGAAATACGCTCTTTCCGGTATTCTGACTTTTATCGGAATAAAAATGATCGTAAATGAATTTTGTGCGGAATTTGGGGTTCATTTCCAAATCTCAAATTATACCTCACTAGCAGTTATCGTAATTTTTCTGACGGTTTCCATTTTGCTTTCGGTGGCAGTAAAGAAACGTGACGAACGAAAAGTGGCAAAACGAATGAAATAGTTGAATTAATTCAACGATAACTTTCGTAATACCGGATTGATTTTAGCCGTAGCAGCTACAACAATAAGCGTCATTATTCCACCAAAAGCAACCGAAGGAACTAAGCCCATAAATCTAGCTGCAACACCCGATTCGAAAGCGCCCAATTCGTTAGATGAACCGATAAAAATGCTGTTGACCGACCCAACCCGACCACGCATGTGTTCCGGTGTGTAAAGTTGCAAAATCGTTCCGCGTATCACCACGCTCACATTATCGAACAATCCGCTCAGAATTAAAAGTATGGCCGAAAGCCAGAAGAAGGTTGAAAAAGCAAATCCAATCATACACACTCCGAAAGCAGCCACACATAGTAACAAGATTCGGCCGCTATTATTTACCGGTGGATTAAACATAAGGTAAACTGACATAAAAATAGACCCGATAGCCGGACAGGCACGCAGAAATCCCAAACCTTCAGGCCCGACATGCAAAATCTCAGAAGCATACACCGGCAACATAGCTACTGCGCCACCAAACAAAACCGCAAACATATCCAACGAGAAAGCACCAAGTAATTCAGGCGATTTCAACACAAAACGAATGCCTTCGCCTATCCGGCTAATCAGATCTTCGGACGCTGAATCCATTTTCCGAATAGCGTGTTCCACTTTCAATCCATTCACCATAGCCAACGAAATAAGGTAAATAAAGAAAACAGAACCATACGCCACAGAAATTGAAGAAAAGGCATAAACCAGTCCACCTATGGCCGGTCCAAGAACCGCAGCCGTTTGCCAGTTGGCACTGTTCCAGGTTGCCGCATTGGCATAATGTTTTTTATCTACAATATAACCAAGCAAAGCAGTGTTTGCCGGCATCAGAATACCGCGTGAAATTCCGGTAAGAAAAATGGTGATAAATATCGGCCAGATTCCAAAGCGCTCAAATGAATGAAAGGACTGAATGCTGTAGAGTGTCAGGATAGCAGAGCCAATCAGCAATAAAAGCGTGGTATAGCGTACAATTTTCTTCTTGTCCCACAAATCGACATAATGACCCGCAAAAAGTGAAATGGAAACCTGTGGAAGCACTTCTACCAGTCCAATCATTCCCAGCCATAACACATTTTTAGTCAGGAAATACATGTGCCAACTCACAATTACCGATTGCATCAAGGTGGCGGTAGTCATAAAAAACCGATAGCCAAGAAAAAACCTGAAATTGCGATAGCGAATGGCTTGAAATGCTTCGTGTGAAGATAGTTTATCCAACATATTGTTTTGTGTCTACCCCGTTGCTCGAAGAGACGGGGTCGAACGCTTTATTTCTTCACCCCTTTAAAACAGCCGTCGAAAAACAAGAACTGATATTTGATGGAGTTGGTCCAATACGGCCAATTGTGCGATCCGGGACGTTCAATGTAGTCATGGTCTATATTCAATACCATTAACCGGCGGTGTAAAGCGGCATTAATCTGATAGAAAAAATCGGAAGTCCCACAATCAATAATCAGGTCAAGCTCCTTATTTTTCAGATTTTCAACCATATTCACCACCGAGCGGTTGTTCCATTCATCGGGTCTGGTTTCGAAGCTTCCCAAACGTTTGGCTATATCAAAACTTTTGGTGGAAGAACGCAAATCCACACCACCACTCATGCTTCCGGCGTGTGCAAACAGGTTTTTATTTCGAATTGCTAAATACAAAGCTCCGTGTCCACCCATGCTTAAACCGGTAATAGCACGTGCTGACCTGTCGGGGATAGTGGCATAATGCGCATCGACATACGAAAGCAAATCTTTAATAATATACGACTCGTACTGAAAAGTTGAATCAACCGGACTATCCAGATACCAGCTACTGAACCCACCATCGGGACAAACGATTATAAACTGATGCTCGGTGGCAAGTGATTTAATCCCCGGAACAGTTTTAATCCATTTTGCATAATTGTCGCTGTAACCATGTAGCAGATAAACTACCGGATACTGTTTATGTTTGGAATAATTTTCCGGAACAACAACCACATTTTTGATTTCTTTATGCATTTTGGTCGAAAGCACAGAAATTGTGTCAACCTGATTGCGTGAAAAACCAAGCTGAACCAACAACAGAATAGCAAAAAGGATATTGAAACGCTTCATTTTTGAGTTTAAATTTGATAAGCCGCAAAAGTAATCATTTTTATCGACCCTGTCGCTCGAAGAGACGGGGGCGGTAAAGGATTTTACTTATTTTCCAACTGTTTCTGAATCTTTTTAATGGCCGAATCAATTGATTTTTCAGGTTCAATTACATTAAATTCACCCCAAAACTTAGGATCTGAGAATCCATCAGCTTCATCGCTGATAATTACGGATGGTTTCAAGCGGTCTTTGTAATTAAATGATTTGACTTCTGCTCCTTGTCCCCAATCGGTTACAGCCATCTCCACGGTGGAAAAATAATTGGTATTGAATAGCTTTTTCTTCCAGATTATTCTCATTCCCAATTCAATGCGGCTATAAGAATAATACCATTTCCCATCTTTTTCCTGGTAATCAACCCGGTATTTCGTTTCGGTAGGATAGGCTCGGGCATTAAACGGTTTTTTCTGTATAAACATTGATGCGGCAGCATCTTTATCTTTGATATTAAGACTAAAAACAGCTGTTTTCAATGCCAGGTTTTTTGCATCAATATACAGTTTACCGAAGTACATTGGATTATTTGTGCCAGGGCGCTGTTTAAAATCAAGCACATAAATCAGGCGGTTATCTTCCCGGGTGGAATGATCGAAAGTAAATTCGTAATTGGCAATCATATCGTCGGTAAAGATAAAGTCAGGATTTTTCATAATGTCAAGATATAGCGTATTAAATGGTCCACCCTGAAGCTTGAAAGCCAGCGTATCCAGCTTATTGTAATCTGTTTGTTTGCGCGATTTGAAAAGCCGCACGGCATCCGATTTGAATGAAGTATAAGGCTGTTTGTTTACTTCCACCACCGCTTCGGCCAGCGACACATAGGTTCGGCTTTTGCGGATTGTTTCACGGTAAAAGGCAGTCATTAAAGTGGGTGAATTGAAATAGTTTTCGCCACGCTTTTCCAATACAGCACGAATCAAAGCTTCGGCGTCTTTTGAGATGACATTCAATTCCGGCAGTTCAATCGACGAAGGTTCCAGTTCAATACGAGCTTTACCCAAATCAGCCAGCGTAGCCAGTTTGTTTTTGTAACCCATAAAACTGATTTTCACTTTCGGATTCAGCAGGTCCTTTGTGATTTTAATGGAGAATTCACCCTCGGAATTGGAAATGGTTGAAATATTAGTTCCAACGATGGTCAGGCCGGCATAAGCCAGCGTTGCACCCGACTTTTTATCAACAATTTTGCCTTTATATTCGGTAAAATTGTCGTTGTGTTCTATTTCTGTTAGTGTAGTCGAAGTCCTTGCAGCAACAGGCAAAAACAGAAAAACCAATAGGAAAAAAGAAAAGCCAGAAACCAGTTTCATTCTTGCAGTAAGTGTTTTCATAGTGCTTTTAATTAAAGATTACAACATGCAAAAATACGATTAAATTTACATCCTTGTTATATTTTAATTCAAAATTACACTGGTGTTATCAAAAATACAGCTCCCACCTCGCTCTTAGAGACGGAAGATTTAAAATTTGTTGAATATATTGTTCAGTCATAAAAAACTCCTGGTTAGATTTGTTGTATTAAGCAAATTATTTACCTTTGTTGCATCACTTCAATTAGATCAAATCAATGAAAAATCTGTCGTTACTCGTTGTTATGGTTTTTGCGTGTGCTTCCTGCTCATTGCTATTCAATGCTCACACCACGCGCGTAGATATTCACAGCACCCACCCTACTACTATTGTGATGGGAACTGACACAATAAACACAGTAAACAACAGTGCAACCATCAAAGTAAAACGACAGGAAGCACCCTTGCAATTCAGCACCCTTACCGATTCAACTTTGAAAACATATTCTGTCAATTCACGTTTATCATCAGCTTATTGGGGAAACATCTTTTTTGCTTACGGGCTGGGATATATATTCGATAATTTCACATCCAAACGTTTCACTTATCCGCGTGAACTGTATATCAATCCGCTCTCACCCGATACAAAAATTCGTACGATTGGAAATTACAATCATAAAGGCGAGTTATATTTCAACGTTTCTGTACCCGAAGTGAATTTCCTGCAACAATACAGCTATTTTGCCGGAAGAAGAAATAATGCAGGATTTATGGGCTTGTCCGTAGGGATGGATTATTATTATCATCCGTCCATGTTCGTCAATTTTACTGCATCATCCGCACTTACATTTGATTTACCTTTTCCTGTAGCGATTGATTATTTTGGCCCACGCGAAACAGCCAACACAAATTACATAAGCCTTTCTAACAACCACTCATTCAATTTTCTTACGGTTGGGTACGGACTTTCGTTCAGCGAAAACTATTGGCGTTATTTTAATGATTTTGGCTTTGGAGGATATCAACAACCTTATTATAGTATTTACAAGCACAATTACGCGTTGGGATTTGTATTTCCGCTTTACGTAAAGCTGGGCAGACATTTCCAAACCGGAGTTATATACCGACCAACCTTTTTCCGCCCCTATGAGCACATTCCGTTCGTGTACGAACATCTTATCAGCATCGATTTGATCTGGAAATTTAAGCTGACTAAGTAAAAGAAACGCAATGATCCTGTCGCTTTGAGCGACGGGGGAAGTTATAATAAATTAATTTCTTTTGCTTTCTTTACGCGAAAGAAAAAAAATAATTGCAATGGAAATTGAAAAATTTATAACCGATGATAATGAAGAGAATAGATCCTTCCCAAAAGTTAGTTCATCAGAATGAAATGGTGGATTTTTATAAAAAATGCAATACCAGTAAAGCTGACTTAACATCCCAATAATAAAATAGTATTTTACCCATTTATATCCATGGCGTATTAAAAGACCAATTACAACAAGTAGAACAATCAATGTACCATGTTTTTCGATGGAATCAACTGTAACCCATTTTTGAAGAATAATATGATGTATTATAAAGAGTATAACATTGATTGCTGCTAGCAAAAATGTTAGATTAGAGGCTATTATTAGGTTTGATTTATTGACTTTCATTCTTAATATTCTCCCCTGAAAATTAGTCTAAGAACAGCGTTCGTGAAGTTGTTGATTTTTTACTTTTATTATTGAGTAAAACTTTTAATGCCTCACATTAAATTTCGTAACTTTCCGCGACGATTCGGAATAAACCACCAAGAGATATAAATCGTTTTTCAGGTCGTCTACCGTCATTGAACCATCCGCGGCAAACTGTCCGGTTTTCACAGTAATTCCGCTCAGTGTTTTCACATAATAGGTCGAAAGGGTGGGTTTATTGACTGTAACAGTCAGTTTGGAACTGGCCGGATTAGGCTGAACAGTAAGTGCTATATCTTCTTCCGGCAATGTGCCGTTAACATCCCAAGGTGATCCCGCGTATTTTCCCCATATAAACTCTGCCAGTTCGGGATGATCGACAAAGGGATTGCGGTTATGCTGAAATTTATACACTGCATTATTCCTGTTTATTTCTTTAGTACTTACCGGATCCTGTCGATGCCATTTTAGAAGGAGCGCGATGGCATTCGATCGGAAAACCGGATAGGTTCCACCGACTAACACGCTTTGAGTTCCGGTACTTTGCCAGCGGCTTGAATAATCTTCATAGCAAGTTACCATATACATATAGTCGCGGGCAAAATCGCCTTTGTATTCATCGGCCGGTTCAAATACCGAACCCGAATACTGCGGCAAATAGCTTGTTGAGAGACCAACTTTCACCACACCGTTCGTAAAATCCGGGGTTCCGGTCACCACGCCAATCGGAAAATTCGATTTGTTCATGTTGGCAGTGCCATCTGACGGATAAAGATTATGTAAATCATTACCCATTGGAATAGAATTCTCTTCACCCGATGCAACACCAAACCAGCTTTTAGGTAACGAATGTTCGCGGTTTAATCCGCTAAAACTTGTACGGTGAATATTGGAATACATGTCCCAAAAATAACCATTAGGATTCCAGTCTGTTTGTTGGAAAAAGCTTACATCTTGAGAATAATCCAATGAAGTATGCGGACGGATAATCGAAAAGATGGCCGTTTTTAATATTGCTCCGGCTTTTCCATTGGCAGCAGTGTAATATCCGTCGGGAATCTGTGCGAATACGAATGTTGTAAAAACGAACAACCATAAAACAAGTTGTATCTTGCGCTGTGAGTGCATTTGAAAAATATTTTTTGGTTTAATTTATTTTGTTGTATTTAGAGCTTGCAAATGTACAAATTTTAGCGAGTGATAATTATATTTTGTTATAAAAAAACCAAAGTAGTACATTTTAATACTATTGTAAAAATAAAAATCCCACTCCTTCAAGTTGAAGAAATGGGATTTAAATGTAGTAATCAGAAAAATTATTTGTAATCTTCCCAGTTTGTTCCCAACATAGTACCGGTTTTCATAAATTGACTATGCATTCCGAAACAGGCATGTAAATTAGTGGGTGTATGGCAGGGACCTGAAAGTGCAATATAATCGGTTAACATCTGTTTATATTCAGGTGCAACGCAGTTTTCAATGATTTCTTCGGCTCGTTGAAGGGGTGATTTTCCACGTAAATCGGCCACACCATGCTCGGTAATGATGATATTCACCGAGTGTTCGTTTTGGTCAACGTGCGTAACCATTGGCACAATGGCACTAATATTTCCTTTTTTAGCAGTCGAAGGTGTGGTGAAAATCGAAATATACGCACTGCGGGTAAAGTCAGCTGAACCGCCAATTCCGTTCATCATTTTCGAACCCAATACGTGGGTACTATTTACATTTCCGAAAATATCAGCCTCAAGAGCGGTATTAATCGTAATCAAACCCAATCGGCGAGCCAGTTCAGGACTGTTCGACATTTCCTGTGGACGTAGTACAATTTTATCACGGAAAAATTCCAGATCTTCGTACATTGCTTTTAGTACCGGAGTGGTGATAGTCAGCGAGCAACCACTTGCAAAACTGATTTTACCGTTGCGCAACAATTCGATAACGGAATCCTGAATTACTTCGGTGTACATTTCGAAAGTAGGGATCTCCGGATTTGTTCCCAACGAAGCCATAACCGCATTGGCAATATTTCCAACACCCGACTGGATGGGAAGAAATTCTTTGGGAATACGACCTGATTTGATTTCATTTGCAAGGAAGCTGGCCACATTCTGACCAATTTTGTCGGTAACCTCATCGGTAGGTGTAAATCCACCCACTTCATCATCGCGATGTGTTTCTACTACACACAGAATTTTGGTTGGATCAACTTTTACATAGGGAATTCCCATTCTGTCGGATGGAGTCAGCAAGGTCATTGGTAAACGGTGAGGTGGATCTGCCGGTTCAAAAATATCGTGAAAACCGCGCAATTCTTTTGGATGATTGTGATTCCATTCCAAAATAATATAATCAGCTAATCCCGCAATCGTAGGCGAAATTCCTACGCCGGTGGTCAATATCAATTCTCCATCAATTGTAAAATCACAGACTTCAAGTATAGCAAATTTGGGTTTTGGCATAAATCCGAAACGTAAATGAGGGGCAATTGATGACAAGTGCATATCGAAATAAGGTGCACGTTCGTCATTTAAAGCGGAACGTAAATCCTTGTTCGATTGATAGGGTGTGCGAAACAAAATGGCATTGGCACGAGCCAAAGCACCATCTAATGAATCGCCGGTAGATGCACCGGTGTACATTCCTATTTTGAACTCTTTTCCTTCGGCATGAAAAGCTTCAGCCCGATTGGCTATTGCTGTTGGCACATCTTTCGGACATCCGGCCGGCGTAAAACCGCTAAAACCGATAATGTCACCATCATTTACATAACTTGCAGCCTCTTCGGCACTTACAAACTTATACGTTTCCTGTAATGTCATTTTTTTGAAAAAATTAGGTGAGTAAATCAGAAATTTTTCATTTCGACCGCAAAATTAGCAAATTTATTTCGTTTGTCTATACAAAAACCGGTCTAATTAAAGAAATATTTCATTAATTGTTATATGCTTTCAAAATGAAAATTTAATACCAAATTATTTTCAATTTGTAGATATTCTATTCGGATATATTATAAAAAGAAAGCAGTTTTCAAAAACAGCCAATTTTACCATTAAATGAAAGAATTTTCGTTTGCTGTTTTCTTAAAATAATATGCATTTCAAACTGTTATTTGAAAAAAAATACGGATATTTGCAAGTAAAACAAAGATGAATTATTCAGAGAAGAAAAATGAACACAACAAAGCAAGTTCGTCTGATTATCTAGATTCCAATCGTAAATTGTAAATCAAAAATCGTAAATTATAAAAGTATGAATGCAACTGATATCCGCCAATTGGAGCCCAAAGCTCTTTGGCAAAATTTTTACTCGCTGACTCAGATTCCACGTCCTTCACACAAAAAAGAAGAAATCAGCGCTTTTCTTGAAAACTTCGGAAAATCGCTTGGATTGGAAACGCTCCGCGATGAAATAGGAAACGTACTGGTATGCAAGCCAGCCACTCCGGGAATGGAAAACCGCAAAGCAGTGGTACTTCAGGCTCATATGGATATGGTTCCACAAAAAAACAGCAGTGTGGCTCACGATTTTCAAACCGATCCGATTGATGCATATATCGATGGTGAATGGGTTACAGCTCATGATACTACGCTTGGTGCTGACAATGGAATCGGACTGGCAGCTGCTATGTCGATTCTACAATCCACCGGTGTTCCTCATCCGGCTATCGAGATGTTTATTACGGTGGACGAAGAAACGGGGATGTTTGGTGCTTTTGGGTTGCAACCGAACTTCCTGAAAGGCGATATCCTGATAAATATGGATTCGGAAGATGAAGGCGAATTATACGTTGGTTGTGCCGGTGGAATTGATGCTGACATCACATTCCGTTACAAAGAAGCTGCCATACCAGAAGGTGATGTCGCGCTGAAAATATCGCTTACCGGACTGAAAGGTGGTCACTCGGGTGTGGATATTCATCTGCAACGTGCCAATGCCAACAAGTTGATGTTCCGCTTTTTGAAAGAAGCCGTGGCAGAGTTGGAAGCTCGCCTGGCAAGTGTTGATGGAGGTAGTCTGCGTAACGCCATTCCCCGTGAGGCTTTTGTTGTGATAACAGTTCCTGCTGATGGTGTGGACGACATGATTGATTTCGTTCAGGAATGCGAGGAATTATTCATTACCGAATATCAGGGCGTTGAAGATAAAATTTCGTTTACAGTGGAACAAGTGGATTTGCCAGGTGGTTTAATTCCCGAAGAAGTTCAGGACGATTTGATTAACGGAGTAACAGCTTGTCCAAATGGCGTTTCTCGCTTTATTCCTGAATTACCAACCGTAGTAGAAACTTCGAATAATCTGGCAATTATTAAATCGGATGGAAGTTCAGTTATTGTACGCTGTCTGATTCGCAGTTCGGTTGAAAGTCGCAAAGAGGAACTGGCCTCGATGGTGGTAAGCGTATTTTCACTGGCAGGTGCTAAAGTTGACTTAGTCGGTGGTTATCCGGGTTGGAAACCAAACCTTGAATCGCCCATTCTGAAAGTTATGAGCAAAGTCTACGAAGATAAATATGGCAGAACTCCGAAAGTAATGATTATTCATGCCGGACTGGAATGCGGAATTTTAGGAACACACTACCCGAAAATGGATATGATTTCGTTTGGTCCTACCATTCGTTATCCACACTCTCCGGACGAAAAAGTAAATATCGCCACCGTGCAGAAATTCTGGGATTACTTGCTGGCAACTTTGGAGAATATACCAACAAAATAAACCCCTAACCCCTAAAGGCGAAATTAGCTACCTTTGAATATAAAAATCATCAATATGAAGAACATCAGGAGAAATTCATCTAATGAAACTAACCTTTACTCCCTTTTAGGCTTCGACGTGAGCTCAGCCGAATGGGTTGGGGGTCTTATGAAAAAACTAATTCTATTCTTTTCGCTTTTTGTCATAACCGTAAGCGCATTTGCTGAAAAAGTACAAAAAGATACAACCAAGGTTGACTCTTTTAAGTTTACTATTGTCAAACAAAACAAAATTACGCCGGTAAAAAATCAGGCCAGTTCAGGGACTTGCTGGTGTTTTTCCACCCTTGGATTTTTTGAATCGGAATTGCTCCGAATGGGCAAACCCGAAGTGGATTTATCCGAGATGTACCTGGTTCATCATACCTATTCCGACAAAGCCGATAAATATGTCCGCATGAACGGAACGATTAATTTTGCTGAAGGCGGTTCGTTTGCCGATGTGGTATATGGTCTGAAAAACTACGGTATTGTTCCTGATAAAGAAATGACCGGATTAAATTATGGGGAAGAAAAACACAAACACGGAGAATTGGATGCACTTACAAAATCTTATGTTTCTGTAATTGTTTCGAACCCAAATAAAAAACTCTCAACAGCATGGAAAGCAGGATTTGATGGTATTTTGGATGCTTATCTGGGTAAATGCCCAACAGAATTTAGTGTAGATGGCAAGAAATATACGCCACTAACGTATTTCCAATCATTGGGCTTGAATATGGACGATTACGTTTCGCTGACTTCCTTTACACATCATCCCTTTTATAAACCCTTTGTTATTGAAATTCCGGATAACTGGCGTTGGGCTGATTCATACAATCTGCCCTTGGATGAGTTTATGAGCATTTTTGATAACGCCATCAACAAGGGCTATTCTGTGGCTTGGGCTTCGGATGTGAGCGAGAAAGGTTTTACACGAAACGGTGTGGCAGTAGATCCTGAAACAAAAGTGGCAAATCTACCCGGAACTGATCAGGCCAAATGGTTAAATCTGACACAAAAAGAAATCGACGAAAAGATTTACAAAATAAAAGGACCACAAGCGGAAATTAAAGTAACTCCCGAAATTCGTCAGCAGGCTTTTGATAATTTCCAAACCACCGACGATCACGGAATGGTTATTTTCGGCATTGCCACCGACCAAAACGGAACAAAATACTATCTGGTAAAAAACTCCTGGGGAACTGATTCAAAATACAAAGGAATATGGTATGCCAGCGAAACCTTTGTGAAACACAAAACCATTGATATTCTGGTGCATAAAGATGCTATTCCAAAAGAAATATTGAAGAAATTGGGAATAAAGTAATATAGTCGATATCTTGATTTAGAGCTGTTTTTTTAATCTCAAAAAAAAAGCTAAATTTGCATTCCCAAAATGCTCCTGTAGTTCAATGGATAGAACAAGTGTTTCCTAAACACTAGATCCGGGTTCGATTCCCGGCAAGAGTACAAAGAAATTGATTAATTGGAAATTATCTTTCCATCTTTCATTTCAATCACCCTATCCGACAAGGCTGCCAGGTCTTTATCATGGGTTACAATAACTATAGTCAGTCCGAATTTATCCCGCAAATCAAAAAGCAATTTGTGAAGTTCATCCCGATTTTTAGAATCGAGACTGCCTGAAGGTTCGTCGGCCAAAATCAATGAAGGTTCATTAATCAATGCTCTTGCAACCGCAACACGCTGTTTTTCACCACCCGAAAGCTCATTCGGTTTATGCTCCATACGATCCGAAAGTTGCAGGTAAGTCAGTATTTCTCTGGCTTTTTCTTCCGATTTCTTTTTGTCTTTCCGACCAATCAAAGCCGGTATCATTACGTTTTCAAGTGCTGTGAATTCGGGCAAGAGTTGATGAAACTGAAAAATAAACCCAATGTGCTTATTTCGAAAAGAAGCCAAATCCTTTTCGCCCAACTTGCTAAAATTAATTCCATTAACCACAATTTCTCCCTCATTCGGTTTATCTAGCGTACCCAAAATTTGTAACAAGGTCGTTTTTCCCGCTCCGCTTGGTCCAACAATAGAAACTATTTCAGCCCTGGCAATGGATAATTCAAGCCCTTTGAGTACTTCCAGGTCGCCGAAACTTTTACGAATATTTTTTGCTCTTATCATTTTAGCTTTGTTTTCCGAAATTTCGTACAAAGTTATACGTTTCAAGGAATAAACCTTTATTTTTTGCTCAAAAAAATTGTACCTTTGTGCTGTAAAAGAATAATTTAATCCTATTTTTTGAGATTTTATGTTTTCAGATTCGGATTTAGGAACTATTGAATTCACTTGGAATGAACGGTCGAAGCACATACGTGTACGCATTTTGAGTAATGGATTAAAAGTTACGTTAGCACCCGGCTCCACCGAGAAAGATGCAATGAAATTCATCAATTCCATTCGCTCAAAACTGATTCTAAAACAGCAAAAACTCGAAAAAGGGCTCGAAAAGCGGAATATACTGATCGATGAAAAGTCCAGCTTGCAAACGCTGACTTTTGCCGTGGAAGTGAAACCGGTAAGTCGAAAAAATATATATTTCTCACTAAAATCCGGCACACTTAAGATCGAATTTCCTACGGGAACGGATTGTTTAACCGCCGAAAACCAGCAATTTTTCTGGAATGGAATCAGTTATTTTATGCGTAAAGAAGCCAAGCGCTTATTGCCTGAACGCACAAAACAATTGGCCACTAAATATGGTTTTGTATTTACGGATATTAAAATTCAATCCAGTAAAACACGTTGGGGAAGTTGTTCGAGGGCAAAAAGTATTAATTTGTCACTCTATCTTATGCTGCTTCCTGCACATTTGGTCGATTATGTGATACTTCACGAACTTTGCCACACCAAAGAAATGAACCATGGCGATAAATTCTGGAAGTGGATGGACAAAGTAACCGACGGAAAAAGTAAAGAATTGCGTAAAGACCTGAAGAATTACCACATGCCACAATAAAAGCTTCGCGTTATTAGCTTTGCTGATATTAGCCCTTCGGGCGAAATTAACTCACTTCGTTCGTGTTATTAAACATAATATCGCGACCAACGGGAGCAAATAACGTGAGCGAAACGAGCAAATATCGGCGTAGCCATATAACATAAAATAAAATGAACTGGAATCAACTTTTATCTACCAAACGTTTCGGGCAGGAAGCATACCACGAAAAACGGGATGACGACCGCAGCGAATTTCAGCGCGATTACGACCGACTGATTTTCTCGGCACCTTTCCGCCGTATGCAAAATAAAACGCAGGTTTTTCCGCTTCCGGGAAGTGTATTTGTTCATAACCGACTGACACATAGTCTCGAAGTAGCTTGTGTTGGCCGTTCGTTGGGGGTGAATGTGGCGCATCGTCTGAAAACGAAAAAGAAAATCGAAACACCCTACCTGGAGGAAATTGGTTCTATCATTTCAGCAGCTTGCCTGGCACACGATATGGGTAATCCACCTTTCGGGCATTCGGGTGAAAAAGCCATAGCAACTTATTTTTCAGAAGGAAATGGTCAGCACCTGAATGAAAAAATGACCGTTGAGGAATGGCGAGATATTATTTGTTTCGAAGGAAATGCCAATGCACTCCGTTTGCTTACGCATCAGTTCAATGGTAGACGTCCGGGCGGTTTCGTGCTAACATACAGTACACTGGCTTCAGTGGTGAAATATCCCTACGCCTCTATTTATTCAGACCCCAAAAAACAGAAGTTCGGTTTTTTTGATTCTGAGAAAGCTGATTTTGCGAAAATTGCTGCCGAATTGGGCATTCCACACTCACCCGAAAATCCGAACCGATTTGCACGTCACCCACTCGTTTTTTTAGTTGAAGCTGCCGACGATATTTGTTATCAGATTATGGATATTGAGGATGCACATAAGCTAAGAATACTTACGACAGACGAAACAAAGGAATTGTTTTTAAATTTCTTTGATGAAAAACGAAAAATACGTCGCCAGGAAACGATGCTGATGGTAACCGATGTAAATGAACAAATTGCCTATTTGCGCTCTTCGGTTATAGGTCAATTGATTGACGAATGTTCGGCCGTTTTTGCGGAAAATGAAGAAGCAATTCTCGACGGTACGTTCACGTCATCACTTATCAAGAAACTTTCGAAACAATCGGTGGAAGCGTACGAAAATTGTTCAACAACGGCATTCAAAAAGATTTATCGTTCACAGGAAGTACTTGATGTTGAGTTGGCCGGTTATAAAATTATTCTTACCCTGCTGGAACATCTGGTGGCAGCTGTACTGAACCCCGAAAAAGCCTATTCGAAGCAACTTTTGATGCGTATACCGGAACAATATGAAACCGACAGTCCAACAATTTACGGAAAAGTGATGTCGGTACTGGATTATATTTCGGGTATGACTGATATTTATGCGCTGGATTTATACCGGAAAATAACAGGAATGAGTATTCCCAGTTTATAAACTTTCCAGAGTTTTGACTACCTTTGCACGCTAATTAATCTCTTTTTTACATGACTCCCGAACTCGTTATTTTTGACCTCGACGGCACGCTGCTCGACACCATTGAGGATTTGGCCAACAGCGTAAACCATGCCCTGCAGGCTTATAATTTTCCAACTCATCCCCTCGAAGCCTATCGCTATTTTATCGGAAACGGGGTGAATAAACTACTTGAACGTGCATTGCCCGAAGATAAGCGTAATGCCGACTTTATTTCGATGCTGAAAATGGAGTTTCTGAAGCATTATTATACTCATGCCGAAGAATTTACCAAACCCTATCCGGGAATTTCGAATTTATTGCTTGACATTCAAAACAAAGGAATAAAACTCGGCGTTGCTTCGAATAAAGTTCACGAAGCCACCGTTCAATTAGTCGATAAGTTTTTTCCTGATATTAATTTTACTGCTGTTTTCGGACAACGCGAAGGTTATCCCGTAAAGCCCAATCCGGGCATTCTGGAAGAAATCATTGAAATGGCTAAAGTGGAAAAAACCAACGTTCTTTATGTAGGTGATTCGGGTGTGGATGTGGCAACAGCTTATAATGCCAAGGTACCTTTTGTGGGCGTGCTGTGGGGCTTCCGTCCTAAGAAAGAACTCGAGGAAGTGGGTGCAACCCGCTTTGTGGAAACTACCGAAGAATTGTTCAAATTAATATACCCCTAACCCCTAAAGGGGAACATAATTACTCCATTTTATATTATCCAATCGTAAATTTTAAAATCGTAAATCGTAAATTAAAGAATATGTTTAAAACAAATCAGTATTTTGAAGGAAATGTCGTTTCCATCGGATTGGAATCGGCAGAAGGAACTGCAACAGTAGGCGTTATGGCTGCAGGAGAGTATGAATTCGGCACAAGCACTGTGGAAGTGATGACGGTAATTTCCGGTCAGCTCAGCATTCAACAACCGAATGAAACAGAATGGAAAACCTACAATAAATTCGAAAGCTTTGCGGTGGCTAAAGACGTCAAGTTCAAAGTGAAATGCACTGAAGATACACCGTATTTGTGTTTGTATAAGTAATAAATAATGGTTTTAGCTTGAAACCCCAGACTAGGCAAATCTACCAGCAATAAACGAATGACATTCTTTACATGCAAATCGTCTGAATCAGAATTTACAGAATAAGTGAATTTACAGAATAAGAGTTCAACCGATGGTAAATAGGCTTATCTTGTACCCATAAACAAGACCTAACAGGGTTTGGAAACCTGTTAGGTCTTATTATAATTCCCAATACATCTTAGATTGGTATTGGTCGGAGTTGGAACTCCAACTTCCCGTTCAATACTCCCTCGAAAACATTTCGGCCAGTGATTCCCCTTGTGCCAATACCCTGTCGGCTTCCAGTTTTGCAAGGTCGGGTGGGTAGCCGTAACGCATCAATATCTTTTTTACTGTAAGTCGTAATTTAGCCCGCACATCATCCCGTTTGCTCCAGTCAACGGTGGCATTTTTGCGTATAACATCCACAATGGTGTGAATCAGTTCTTTCATCTTGTAGTCGTCCAGCATTTTGGTGGAGTCGTTTTCTGTCAACACGCTGTAAAAAGCGTATTCTTCAGAAGTCAAGCCAAGTTCTTCCGACTTGTGATCTTCCAACCTCATTTCTTTGGCTATCTCCGAAAGTTCTTGAAGTACCTGAGCAGAGTCTATTTGGTTGTTATGATAGCGTTTAACTACCGATTCCAGCATTTCAGAAAACTTTTTACCCTGAGCTATATTTTTCGTTCTACGGACACGGACTTCGTCATTCAACAATTTCTTCAGTAATTCAAAAGCAACATTCTTTTGCTGCATGTTTTTGACTTCCAATAAAAATTCGTCTGATAGAATGCTTATTGAAGGGGTTTTTATTCCTGCTGCCTCGAAAATATCAATTACTCCATCGCTCGACAGTGCAACATCTACAATTTGTCGGATAGCCGTTTCCACTTCAAAATCGGATTTTATGCCAGTGCCTGTAAACTTATTGATTCTTGCTTTTACCGCCTGAAAAAAGGCAATACCATCTTTCAGCATTTCTGCATCGGGGCTTGGAATGGACATTGCAAAGAGTTTCGACAATACCGTTACTTCGTTTAGGTAGCGTTCTTTGAGTTTTTCGGTGGCAAGAATAAAGTTTTGTGCGCCTAGCAGAACCTGCAGTCGTTGAGCCGTTTCCGAATTGAAATAAGCCAGGTAATCATAGCCATTGAACATTTGTTCAACAATTTCAAACTTCTCTTTCATGCCGGCAATAGCCTCTTTGATATCTACTATCGGTGAACCTTCGCCACCACTTTGCAAGTAAGTAACCATTGCGTTACGGAGGTCCTGACCAATCCCGATATAATCAACAATTAATCCGCCCGGCTTGTCTTTGTATACACGGTTGACACGTGCGATTGCTTGCATTAGGTTAGCTCCCTGCATTTTTTTATCTACATACAAGGTGTTCAGGCAGGGTGCATCAAATCCGGTGAGCCACATATCGCGTACAATCACCAGTTTCATGGTGTCGTGAGGGTCTTTCATACGGGTGGCTAAGTCTTTCCGTTGCTGTTTGGTAGTGTGATGTGGCTGAAATAGTTCAGGGTCGTCGCTCGAACTGGTCATTACTACTTTAATTACGCCTTTGTCTAAATCGGCATGATGCCATTCGGGTCGCAAAGCGATGATTTCGTTGTACAATCTTACGCAGATTGTTCGTGTCATGCCCACAATCATGGCTTTGCCTTCGAAAGCTACCTGACGAGCTTCAAAGTGAGTTACAATATCATTTGCAACGTCTTTTAATCTGTCAGAATTCCCAACAATTGCATCAATGGTAGTGGTGCGTTTTTTTGCTTTTTCCAGCTGTTCTTCAGTTGCGTTGGAAATGGCATTTATTTCTTCGTCAATCGTTTTGGCGGTAGCATCGTCCAGCTTGATTTTTATCAGGCGCGATTCGTAACTGATGGGAACTGTTGCACCATCGTCCACCGCTTGTTTAATGTCGTACACATCAATGTATTTCCCAAAAACTGCCGGGGTTGATTTGTCTTCTTTCTCAATGGGCGTACCCGTAAAGCCAATATAGGATGCATTGGGCAAGGCATCACGCAGGTATTTTGCATTGCCGTAACGAATTTCAGAACCTTCTTCTAATTCTACTATGCGGCCTTTAAAACCATATTGACTCCGGTGTGCTTCATCAGCAACAACCACAATGTTTGTACGTTCTGACAAGGTATGATAGACATTCCCTTCCTCGGGCGAAAACTTCTGAATGGTCGTGAAAATAACACCGCCTCCCGATACTTTCAGCAATTCTTTTATGTGTTCCCGGCTATTGGCTTGCACGGGTGTTTGGCGCAATAGCCCCACACAGTTGCCAAACGTGCCAAACAGCTGATCGTCCAAATCGTTGCGGTCGGTGAGCATCA
>JBAWXD010000015.1:0-35995 GCA_037144275.1 Paludibacter sp.
GGTGACGTAGCAGATCCACATTACAGGCAGGCGATTACTGCAGCCGGAACCGGATGTCAGGCAGCCATTGAAGCTGAACGATATTTATCTTTATAAATACTATTAAAATGTATTAATTAACATCAATTTCTAATCTTACTTGTAGCATTTAATTTTATTTAAAAAACTATTTCAAGATTAATTGCTACAGCTAAAACATCAGATAAATTTCATTGATATTTATATCATATTGTATTGAATTTCAAAGATTTTTGGATTTATAAACATTTAAAACAAAATATATAGGTTCAATTATATTTTTTTTACATCAATTTCATTTTTAACAATATATATTAGTATTTATTAACGCTTTTAGTTATATTTTTTAATTTTATTGTTTGTATTTTTGTACCGTGATATGTTATTTCGTCTCATCGTATTTAACAAAGGTATAAAGTCATTGATTTATTTACAGTTTTTTTAATCCTGTTTATTAACACATAATAAAACGATTCATTATGAAAGAGAAAAAGTTTACACAAAAATTTAAATTAGTACTAATGATGTTGGTTTTATTACTGATTGGCCAGAATGTATTGAGTCAGATTGTATCTTATGACTTGTATTTTGATGCCACTGAAACTAATGGAGGTGCTTCCTTAACTACAACAGCTTCGAATTTCACTTTTGCTGGTGATGGCACATCTCCGGCTACTACCACAAACTGGGATTCTGGTACTATTGGTGGAAATAAAGATTATACAATACCAAGTTTTGTTGCAAGTACTTACTATAATATTGTTGCGAATGTTACTATGCACTCCGATTTAAATGGGCCACGTGATTTTGAATTACAATACAGTTTAAGTGGAGGAGCTTGGACAACAGCTGGAACGTTTCAAGTAACAACGATTGATGCTAATTATGGAATAAGACTTCCAGGTGTATGTCAAAGGTCAGCAAGCTTAAGCTTAAGATGGATAACTACAAGTTATACGAGTGTAAGTGGTGGTACAGTATCTGCAATTGGTAAAAACTATATTCAAACCATTTCTATTGTAGGAGATGCAACAACTCAGTCAAGTAATATAAAATTTGTATCAATTACTCCAACAACAATCAAGGTATCTTGCACACCTGGAGGTGGTGATAGAAGAATTATCAAATGTAATACTACAAATTCTTTTTCGAATCCAGCAGATGGTTTTACTCCAGGATCGGTAAGTAGTGAATATACTGGAGCCGGAAGTGAACAAATTGTTTATGATGGTGTTGGCTCAGGAGTTACAGTAACAATTAATACTCCTCCATATTCGAATACAGTTTTATATTTTAGAGTTTTTGACTATAAATTAAATGCAGGTGATGAACGATATCTTACTAACACTGCTACACAAAATCCAAAACAATGTAAACTGGAAACTATCACAGTCAATTCACCAATTAATGTACGACTTACAACAGCTACAATGGGTGCAACTGTAAGTACTCCACTTGCTTTAACTGTTTCTCAAAGAGGAATTGTATGGAGTTATAATTCACCAGTACTTGACACTGACACAAAAATTATCTATGATAATGCAAATGCAGGGGGTTCATTTTCGGTTGATGTTAGTAACATATTAAGAGGTCAATCAAATATATATTATAAAGGTTTTGTAACAAATTCTTCTGGAACAATTTATTCAACAGAAGCAAATTTTACAAATGTTCCAATTTTTTCTGGAACTGGTAATTGGGAAGACAACACAAATTGGAACGTATTTCAAGTACCGGGATCTACTGGAACAGGAGGGTTTGGCAGTGTAACAGATAGTCCAATTATAAATGGAGCATGTACATTAACTGCAACAAATAGCGTAACAAATCTAACTATTAATTCAGGGAAAAATCTAACAATCAATACTGCTGTTGGAATGAATGTAGCAGGCACATTAACTAATTCTAATACTGGTGGTGCTGGCATTTTAATTAAATCTGCAGCAGGTGTTGCGAATGGATCATTAACTTTTACTTCAGGTACTCCAAGTGGAACTGTTGAAATGTATGCAAAATCTTTTATGAGCGCTACACCACCTTCTGTCCATCAAAATAAATGGCAATTCTTCGGGATACCAGTTAATTCTGTAACAGTAGGTAACTCATTTGCAGGATATCCCGAACGAGTAAGAAAATACGATGAAACAAATGTAACAGCTTCGACTATACACCCTGAAATTCCGGACTACGGTCTTTGGAAACCTGCTGAAGCTAATGATGGTCAAGCTCTTGAGTCTTCTACCATGACAGCTGGTCAAACTTTAGTACCTGTTGATGGTTATGAAGTTGTACAACCTATCTCCAAAACTTATTCATTCTCCGGAGTGTTGAATCATGGTGATTTCAGCAAAGTTTTAGCAAAAACTTCAGGAGCAGATTGGGCAGGATTTCATATTATTACCAATCCATTTACTGCTGCATTAGATATATCAAAACTTAGCTTTGGTTCTAATTTAGATGCTGTTGTATATTTGTATAATTCCGGCAGTAGATCAGAATGGGATACAAATAATGGAGGACATGATTATAGTATTGGGGGAGTTGATGGTGTTCTTCCTGGGCAATATGTAGCATCAAATGGTGCAAATGCTGGTGTTTTAGGTGTACCAAGTCAAATACCTTCTATGCAAGGTTTCTGTGTACTCTCTAATGGAAATACAAACAATACATTTGGAATGCCTTATAGTGCTGTTATGACTAATAACACAGTACAAAGATCAACAAACCTAGTTAAATCCGAAAAAATTGGAACAAGAATAGATGTTCTTGGTACTTACTTTGCAGATCGAATGTGGATTTTCACTGAACCAACATGTACACGTAACTTTGACAATGGATATGATGCTTATAAATTTGCAGGTTCTGCGTTAACACCACAGATTTATGCCATGGAAGCCAGTGATAATTATCAAATTGATGCGGTTAATGACATGAATAACACCTACTTAGGATTTAATGCAGGGATTGATACAGATTTAAAATTGGTATTCACTCATCAGAACCTTGAATCGTATGGCTCTATCTTTTTAGTGGATTTAGTGGCAAATAAAACGGTAGATATTACTGCAAGTGGAACTGAATATGCTTTTTCAGCCACAAACAATTCAGCAACAAAACGTTTTAAAATCATTACTCAGTCAACGGGAACAATAACGCCTTTTGATAATAATGCTAAATTGAAAATTTTCAATACTCAGGAAGCTATTTTCGTACAGAATTCCACTGACAATACTGCTAACTATATGTTGTATAGTGTTTCCGGGAAATTAATGCAACGAGTTTCAATAAATGGAAATTCACTGCAAACAATCAGCACAAATGGCTTGAACGCTGGGGTATATATTGCAAAATCAGAAACTGAAACTGAAAAAGTAACACAACGAATTATAATTCGCTAAAACAAGAAATCATGAAAAAAAGAATTAACATCTTATTAATAGGTGTACTGACAGTTGCAAGTATTATATTAGCCTTGCCTTTTACACCCTTGAGAAATTCATTTAAAGGAGTAACCAGCAATGCTGCTGATAAGGCATTGACAAGTTTGGGGGTAGATTTAAGGGGGAAAATTAAAAATGCCCGGCAGATATCCGATGCACATCAATACGAAGCCTCAAATATGGATTTGGGATTAATTGTTGACAGCAAAGGAAGAATTGTTAAGTCCGTGAATTTTTCATCAGTAAGTTATTCCGCAGATGCTTATAATGCAAACATTCTCAATTCAACTGATAAATCGGGTAACTCTTCTCGTCTCAATTCTGCTTATAATGCTTCTGAAAAAACTTCAACAAGCTCATCTCAGGGCTTTGGTGGTTTTGTTCCAATTCAATCAAAATCAGGAGGTTCAACAACAAACTCTTCCGCTTTAGCAGCTGGTGAACAAAGTGTTAATGCTGGAACCAGTAATGGTGTTCGCCAAAGTGGTCATGCAGGTCCACCTCCAGGAGAAGGTGGAGGTACACCTCCACCACCATCACTTCCATTGGGTGATGGAACAACAATACTTTTAGTATTGATTAGTTTAGTTGGAATTTGGAAAGCAAAATCTGTTATTGCATAAGAATTATTTTCTTACACAAAAAGAGCTAACTTAATTAAGTTAGCTCTTTTTGTGTTTACAGCTCTATGTTCACAATATAACTAGCCTAGAGTAATTGAGTTTTTTGAATTTTTAGTTTATAGTATAGTAGTTTTTTTGTACTTTTGTAGAAATTTGAAAACTGATTATTACTATGCAATCAACTTCTACAAAGTCTGCCATGATGAATGGATTATGGATTGGCTTACTACTATCCTTAAAATTCATTTTATCTGCTCAAAAATCAAGTACACTATCCTTTTTCAGCCTAGTAATCTCTATATCAATTGTTTTTGTCTTATATAAAATGGCTTTAGCCTTTCGTGAGAAAGAATTAAACTCCATCATTGATTACAAAAAAGCTTTCAACTATATCTTTCAACTTTATTTTTACGGTTCGGTAATTTCATCCTCAATCATGTTAGTTTATACAGCCTACCTAAGTCCAGGCTATCTGGACTTCTATTTGGGTGAGACAATGAAATTTTATCAAATACTTAAAATACCTGTAGATGATATTACATACAATTTTCTGGAAAAAATATTTAAACCGGCACCATTTGCCTTAGGCAATTTGTTTTCGAGCACTATCGTAGGTACTTTTTGGGGTTTAATACTTGCAACATTCGTAAAAAAAGAAAAAAATATTTTTGAATAACCACCTATTTTAATTGTCAGAAATAAATTATGGATATTTCAATCATCGTACCATTATATAACGAAGAAGACTCACTCCCAAAACTTTTTGATTGGATAGAGCGTGTAATGACTGAAAACAAATTTTCATTTGAAGTTATTTTTGTGAATGATGGTAGCACAGACAATTCATGGTCTGTAATTGAATCTCTTCAAAAACATTCATCGAATGTAAAAGGTATAAAATTTCGTCATAATTACGGAAAATCTCCGGCCTTGTATTGTGGATTTCAGGCAGCGATGGGAGATGTGGTAATAACAATGGATGCTGATTTACAAGATAGTCCCGACGAAATACCAGAACTTTTTTCGATGATTAAAAACGATGATTACGATTTGGTTTCGGGTTGGAAAAAGAAACGATACGATTCTAAATTCGCAAAAAATATTCCTTCGAAAATATACAATGCCACAGCCCGAAGAGTTACCGGTTTGAAGCTTCATGATATGAACTGTGGATTAAAAGCCTACAAAAATGAAGTCATTAAAAATATAGAAGTGTATGGCGAGATGCACCGATATATTCCATTTTTGGCAAAAAATGCAGGATTCTCAAAAATAGGGGAAAAAGTTGTTGAGCATCGTAAACGCCAATTTGGTGAAACAAAATTTGGATTAGATCGATTTGTAAATGGATATCTTGATTTACTTACATTATGGTTTCTATCTAAATTTGGCAAAAAGCCGATGCATTTCTTTGGCGTTTATGGTAGTCTGATGTTTTTGCTCGGTTTTCTTGCTGTTATAATTGTTGGCATGAATAAATTAATAGCTATTATTGAGCACGTTAAAGCCCCTTTAGTAACTGAAAGTCCCTATTTTTATTTATCTATGTTAGCCATGATACTTGGAACTCTCCTTTTCTTAGCAGGTTTTGTGGCTGAAATAGTTGCCCGCAATTCGACTGAGCGTAATAATTACCAAATTGAAAAGAAAATATAGTTGTAGATTGTAAAATAAAAATGAAGCAGCTACTATTAGTCGGAGCAGGAGGGTTTATTGGAAGTGTAGCTCGTTTTTGGGTTTCCAAACTGAATATATACACGCATTTCCTCTCTATACCTTTTGGCACTTTGAGTGTAAATGTGATTGGAAGTTTCATAATAGGAGTAATAACAGGTATTGCATCAAAAAGCGACCTCATTTCATTTAATATGCGATTATTTTTAATGGTAGGAATATGTGGGGGTTTTACAACTTTTTCTTCGTTCAGCAATGAAAACTTGACCTTAGTTCAAAACGGGCAATTACTTTCAGCACTAATCTATACCGGTCTAAGCATTTTTTTAGGTTTTGTAGCTGTTTATCTGGGTTTTGCAATTACTAACTGGTTTTGAAATGGAAAATTCTGATAATAGTATCCTAAGGATTTATGCCAGCAGTACTGATAAAATTGGTCAGGAGTTGCTTTATGAGTACCTTGTTGTTCTAGCAAAACATAAAGGGATTGCCGGAACTACTGTACTTCGTGGAATTATGGGTTATGGTTCAAGTAGCAAAATAAGCACGTCCAGATTCTGGGAACTAACTGATAAACTGCCAGTTATTATAGAAATGATTGACAAAACTGAATCACTTGAACGTTTTTATGAATTTATTCAGAGTGATTTACAGAAAGTAAATAAAGGTCTTTTAGTGACGCTTCAACCTCTGGAACTTAAACTTCTTAAAAAAGGAGTTGAACAAAACAAATGAACCGGATTCACCTATTATTAAATGGAAATAACTGAGCTTCTTAAAATCACTATTCCAGCATTATTAGTACTTCTTACTGCTTATTTGCTGTTGGATAAGTTGTTACGAAACGAAGATAAGCGACGAAAATTTGAATTGACTAAAAACAATTTAGCCACGCTTACACCCATTCGCTTAAGGGCTTATGAAAGATTAATCCTTGTGCTGGAACGCACTTTACCCACTAATCTTATTATAAATACCATTAAGCCCGAAATGTCGAATATGGAACTTCACACCCTGCTTTTGACAACAATTCGTCAGGAATTCTCGCACAATATTTCACAACAGATTTATATTTCCGACGATTTATGGGTATATATTCGTGGTGCACAGGAAAGTTTATTAAAACTTATCAATACAAGCGCAACACAATGTAATCCAGCAAATCCAGGTGCTGAGCTTGCAGAGCGAATTATCCAGATTTTCAGTTCAAGTGATAAAACTCCCTCGGAATTAGCAATTCAGAAATTGAAAAATGAAGTTAGAAATTTTCTATAACTAACTGATTGAATAGAACATGAAACTATTTCGACATATAGTAATTCTATATTGTTTCTTAAATCTCACATCCTGCATTGTTGACGAACAATGCAGAGAGAATAAATATGTTGCATTTATGGCCGGTTTCTATCATGTTGTGAAAAATCAAGCAAGCGGTTTAGTAACAAAATCAACTTTAAGTATTGACAGTTTGACTGTAAGGGGTTTAATGTTCGACAGTATTGTTTCAAAATACCTTTATGTCGATTCGATTTTGTACAATAATTCTAAATCTATCAGTAAAATAGCTATTCCACTTCATAAGTTTATTGATGTATCAAAATATGAAGTGACATTCAACACCAAAATTGATACGATTACTGTTTTACATACAAACACTAATGAGTATTTATCACTTGAATGTGGTTGTTTGAAAGTTCACAGTATAGATACAGTACTGACAACCAATCATTTCATTGATTCAGTTACAATATCGAATCATAATGTCAACACAACTAATGCAGAAAATATCCGTATATTTAAGTAGTCTGATTTTTTGCATTTTGACGGTAAATGTGGAGGCACAGAAAGCAAAAAAAACTGAAAAAATTGACCAGACTCCTCTTTTTAACGGGCTGATTATTCAGGCCGATGTTGCTTCGGTAATAGGCTCTTTGCTTTCAACCGGAGAAACTTACTCTTATGAAGCAGGGATTCAGATAGATTTAAAGCATAAGTTTTTCCCGGTAATTGAAATTGGGTACGCTGGTGCAAATAAAACAGAGACTAACAATTTGAATTTTAAAACTAATGGCTTGTATAGTCGAATAGGAGTTGATGTAAATTTATTGAGTCCAAAAAAAGATGAAAAACCAAGTACTAATTTATTTTTAGCAGGAATCAGACTGGGGATGTCCAGTTTCCCTTATAGTGTTTCGAATGCTGTAATTACTGATGACTATTGGGGTGGAAGCAAGTCGATTATTTACAGTAATTTACTTAGCACGAAAATATGGTATGAAATTGTTATCGGAATGAGAGTTGAGCTAACCAAAAATGTTTTCATGGGTTGGAATGTTCGAAACAAAACTTTATTAAGTCAGGATGCAACAGGAGCTGTTGCACCGTGGTTAATACCCGGATACGGAAATAACAATTCAAGTAACTGGGGATTTAATTATGTTATCGGCTATAAATTTCAAATTCCAGCCAAGATTAAATCCATTCCATTAAAACTCTAATTATTTCATTTTCAAATTATTAAAACCAAATAAACAAACAACTTAAAGATTATGAATTCAATTCAAGACTTAAACCGTGCTGCCGATAATATTCGGATTCTCGCTGCTTCGGCTGTTGAAAAAGCACATTCAGGCCATCCAGGAGGAGCAATGGGTGGTGCTGATTTTATTAATGTTCTTTATTCGGAATTTTTGGAATATGATCCACAAAACCCTAAATGGGAAGGTCGTGACCGTATGTTTCTGGATCCGGGACACATGTCGCCCATGTTATATTCTGTATTAGCTTGCACCGGCAAGTATACTATGGAAGAACTGGCACAATTCCGTCAATGGGGAAGTCCGACTCCCGGACACCCGGAAGTTGACATTATGCGTGGCGTTGAAAATACGTCAGGACCACTCGGACAAGGTCATACCTACGCAGTTGGTGCTGCAATTGCTGCAAAATTTCTAAAAGCACGTTTTGGTGAAGTAATGAGCCAAACTATCTATACTTTTATTTCGGACGGTGGAGTTCAGGAAGAAATTTCTCAGGGAGCTGGTCGTTTAGCAGGTCACCTTGGATTGGATAACCTGATTATGTTCTACGACTCGAATGACATCCAACTTTCTACAGAAACAAAAGCTGTTACGAGCGAAAATGTCGCTCAAAAATATTTGGCATGGGGCTGGAAAGTGGTTGAAATTAACGGAAATGATGCCATTGAAATTCGTACTGCTCTGAAAGAAGCAAAAGCAGAACAAAAAAAACCTACACTGATAATTGGTAAAACCATTATGGGTAAAGGAGCTTTGAAAGCCGATGGTTCAAACTTTGAACGTCAATGTGCCACTCATGGAATGCCACTTGGCGAATGTGGAGCATCCTATGAAGAAAGTATCAAAAATTTAGGTGGGAATCCTGAAAATCCATTTCTGCTTTTCCCAGAAACAAAGGCTTTGTATGCCAAACGTGCCGAAGAATTAAAAGTAATTAAAGCTAAAAAACAGGCATCAAAAGCTGTTTGGGCAAAAGAAAATCCTACTTTGGCTGGTAAGCTTGAAGTTTTCTTCTCGGGAAAAGCACCGATTGTAAACTGGGATGCAGTGGTTCAGAAACCCGGACAAGCAACGCGCGCTGCTTCTGCTACAGTTCTGGCAGAACTGGCTAAACAAGTAGAAAATATGGTTGTTTCGAGTGCTGACTTATCAAACTCTGATAAAACTGACGGTTTCCTCAAAAACACCAAAGCATTTACGAAAGATGATTTCTCGGGTGCATTCCTTCAGGCTGGTGTGGCTGAATTAACTATGGCTTGTGTTTGTATAGGGATGAGTCTGCATGGAGGAGTAATTCCGGCTTGTGCAACATTCTTTGTATTTTCTGATTATATGAAACCAGCTGCCCGTATGGCTGCTTTGATGGAACAACGTGTCAAATTTATCTGGACACACGATGCATTCCGCGTTGGTGAAGACGGACCAACTCACGAACCGGTTGAACAAGAAGCTCAAATTCGTTTATTGGAAAAATTAAAAAACCATAAAGGACATAATTCAATGTTGGTTTTACGTCCGGCCGATGTAGAAGAAACAACAATTGCGTGGAAAATGGCCTTGGAAAATACCCATACACCAACTGCATTGATTCTATCCCGTCAGAATATCACAGATTTACCTTCGGCTAATGGTCGTAAAATTGACGCTGCACAAGCTGAAAAAGGTGGCTATGTGGTTGAATGTGATGGGAATCCGGATGTGATTCTGGTTGCTTCGGGCTCTGAAGTTTCTACTTTATACGAAGGAGCTGCGTTACTTCGTGCCGATGGCATCAAAATTCGATTGGTTTCAGTACCATCAGAAGGTTTATTCCGCAGTCAATCAGCAGAATATCAGGAAAGTGTTTTACCAAAAGGAGCAAAAATATTTGGCCTTACTGCCGGTCTTCCTGTAAACTTACTTGGTTTAGTTGGTGCTAACGGTAAGATTTGGGGATTAGAATCGTTCGGATTCTCTGCACCATATAAAGTATTGGACGAAAAACTTGGATTCACAGGTTTAAACGTTTATAATCAGGTAAAAGCAATGTTCTAAAGAATTGAAACAAGAGGTAAGGAATAATAAGTAAGCAATTTGTTTATTTAATATTCCTTACTTTTTCTATTTTCCTTACTCCTTACTCTTAAATTCTTGCTCCTGTAAAATGGATATAATATCTATCATAATAATTGGTATTGGACTTGCAATGGATTGCTTTGCAGTAGCCATTAGTAAAGGTATTTGTGTGCAAAGATTTAATTTTGCAAACACTTTTCGAATGGCTTTTCTTTTCGGAGTTTTTCAAGCCATTATGCCTCTGATTGGATTTTTAGCCGGAAAAACTTTCATTCATGAAATGAACAGCTATGACCATTGGATAGCTTTTGGCTTATTGAGTATTATTGGTGCTAAAATGCTAATTGAAGGTCTTAAGCCAATTGATCCTGACTGTGATATAACTCCAAACCCATTTACATGGAAGGTTCTTTTTCCATTGGCTATCGCCACCAGCATCGATGCGCTAGCTACCGGAATTGTGTTTGTCCCCTACCCTGCTTTGATTTGGATTGCGATTTCCATTATTGGCGGTATCAGTTTTATCTTTTCATTTATAGGAATGGCAATAGGTATCCATTTCGGTAAACGTTTTCATTTTAATGTAGAAATTTTAGGTGGTTTCATTTTGATAGGTATTGGAGTTAAAATTTTGATCGAACATCTATTTTTTTAAGTTTCAAAGAAATCCAACAATAGTAGCCAATCCTTAAGCAGTTGATAATAAGTGGGTGGTTGACTCTGTGACTTTTTCCTTTTAACAAACCCTGCTAAAAAAAATGTGTCAACATTTCAGTTCAATGTTAACATATTTTCTTTAAACTTCCTTCATTAGATAGCGTCCACTTCGTCGGGTACGTTGAGTTAGCAGAATTGTTCTTCCATCTGTGGTTTTCTGAACAATCTCATTAGTTATTCCTCTGATAGTAAGCAGTTCCAGATTCTCGTTATAATTTACTTTAAATTCATTTCCAAGTTCGTCAAGAGCTCCGGCCAAATAACGTGTATTATCAACACACACCGAAATACTGATAGCTGAGCTTTGAATTAGTGATATTTTGAGACGATGTTTGTTCATAATTGCAAATGCCTTCGATAGACTTTCTTCCAGCACAAACGAAAAATCGCGCGGACGAACCGTTATCAATACCTGATTTTTCCGAAGAATCAACACAGGCACATTGATTGGCTTTTCAGTTGTGGCTTTAATTACCGAACCTGCTTCATTCGGACTTCCAAAGGGTCGGACATAAAGTGGAATATGTTTATTCTCAAGTGGTTTAATTGTTTTTGGGTGAATAATTTGTGCTCCACTATAAGCCAGTTCTACCGCATCTAAATATGTCAACTCAGGGATATGAACAGTATTTTCAAACAAACGCGGATCGGCATTTAAAATACCCGGAACATCTTTCCAAATGGATACACTTTCAGCATCAAGCAGATTACCTACTACCGCTGCTGTATAATCCGAACCTTCGCGGCCAAGAGTTGTAGGGTCGCCTTTAATATTAGCACCAATAAAGCCCTGACCAATGTAAATCCGGTTTTTACTGAAATCAGCAGCTTTTTGTAACCGAATCTGTGAGTCATTCATCTTTACATTGGCCTCACGGAAGTTACTATCGGTAACCAGCAAATTACGCATATCAAGCCATTCATTCTGAATGTCGCATTCAATTAGATAAGCGGAAATTATACGGGTAGAAATTAGTTCACCATACGAAACCAGGCGATCGTACCAACGATCGTAATCATCACCGACTCCTTCGGTTATCGACTTTTTCAACTCATCAAAGAGTGGTTTTACTGCGTTTTTTCCATTGTCAGAAATACTGAATAATTCCGAAATAATATCATTGTGATACGATTCCACTTCAGCAAGCTTTTCCAACGAAGCTGTATGATTTGCTTTCATAAACTCATCCAACACACCCTCCATCGCATTGGTAGTTTTACCCATGGCTGAAATGACGATAAAAAGCGATTCGGGTACATCAGAAACGATATGAGCAATATTTTTTATTCCTTCTGCCGAACGGACTGATGCGCCTCCAAATTTGTATACTTTCATTTTAGTACGAATTTTTCGAATTATTTCGAATTACACGAATTTAAACTTTATGAACTTTGAACTTTAAAACTTATCACTGAATTACCTTCACTCCTACCAGTTTATCATAACGTTCACCCCACGGACGATGATATACATAAACGGTATATTCATTGCCAGTTTGCCAAAAACTTCCATCAACCCGTTCTGATGTTGCTTTACGTTCACCTTTAGGTAAAAACCAGTATTGAAAGTTATATCCACCTTGTTTAAGCAAAACTGTTTGAACATAACTCTCCGTTTTGCCATCATATTTCATGCGTACTGCGTCATTCAATTGGTTATAATTAAATTCAGCACCCAAATAAAGTTGTCCGTCGAAAAAAGGTTTCTGAGTGGGTAAATTAAAATGTACCAGCATATAATCGGCTCCGATATTATCGTCAACAGTTGCATTCTGCAAATTAATAACGAATTTACCGTTTACATCCATATCTGAAGAATATATATGCGAACTTTGTACTTTGTTATTATTCAGAAATGCATCGTAATGAGGAGTTGAAAAGCGAATATCAGCCACACCTTCACCGGCAGCATAAACTGAGGAAATATCGAAACGGTGATATTCATATCCACCTTCGAAAATCAGGGCTTTGTTGTTGATGTAATTTAGTTTCGAACCTGTCAGATAAGTGGGTTGAAGATCGGTAACCTGATTGTCGATACGGTTATTCTGGCGAACAAACACTTTAATTTCCTGATTAGCATCGCGCACTGAATAACCATTCAAAGCTACTTCAAAATCGAGTTGTTGTAAGCGCCCATTCAATTCTGTATCAGTGTTTCCGCGTATATTTCCAGTTATAGCTATGTGTGTCTCCACAATAGAAAAACATGCCTGAGCAATTGGTTTATCAATTTCATTATCTTCATAAATCTGAACCACGTAATTTCCTGAAACCTTAAAGCTCATATCACTATTAGGCAACTGAAACCGGTAATGGGTATAAAGGAAAGTAGTATTAACCGACTTTGAAATGTCAGTTATAGCAGCTGTAGTGAAACCACTAAGATACTCGGTAGAATTAAGATCAGAAACCGTCCAATCGGCATTACAATGAAGTATCTTATAGCTGTATGAATGTGCACCGTGTGACATTTCATCAAAACTCACTTCCAAAATATCTTGCCCATTCAACTCCATAACGGGCAAACTAAACTTCGCTCCGAGCAATCCGGCTTGCAAAGTTTTTATCGTAGGATTAAAAATTTGTGTCCGATAACTTATTTGTGCATTTGCTACAAGAAAAGAAAACACAAAAATAGAAAACAGAGTTTTTTTCATCGGTGAATTTTTACTGAAATGATTTTACAAAAATAAGGAATTTAAGTCAATAACGAAATTTGAAGCACAAAATTGTACAAAAACTCACAACAATCCTGATTCCTTAAATAAGAAAGAGGAAAGAATTAAATTCTTTCCTCTTTCTATTCGCTGTGTAATGTCTCACAATTTTACAGTAATACCTGCAAGGAAGTTTCTTCCTGCCTGAGGATAATAGCCAAAGTCATTTAACCTTGTACCTGCCAAATAATAGGAATATACCCACGCATTACTGATATAGCTGGCATCAAGCAGATTATTAACCATAATAGTAAAATTGATTCCACGCAAGCCTTTTACGGGAAGTTCGTAGCTCAGTCGCAGGTTGTTTACCAGATAAGCATTCAATGCACGGTCGTCGCTTCCGGTATTGTCAATATATTGTTTGCCAACATTTTGAGATTGAAGCCCTGCTTCGAAATTTCCCTGTTTGAACACAAAATTGCTGTTAAGCAGAAAATTGGGCGAAAAAGCTATCGTTGTATTTCCCAGATCGTTCATCTGCTGAGAATTCCAGTTCCAGTTTGCGTCAAAAACATCAGCATATTCTTTGAAACCTAGAATTCTATTATCACAAAGCGTTGCTGACAAATCCCATCTTAACCAGTCGGTAATTTTGGCACTCCCGTACAATTCAATACCAGCACGGTAACTATAGGGAATATTCTCGGTCAACATTTCGCCAATGTCATTTATTTTTCCAGTCAAAACCAGCTGATTATGATAATACATCAGGTAGGCATTTGCACCGAATGATATATCTTCAGCATGAAATTTGTAGCCTAATTCCGTATCGTAAAGTGTTTCGTTGGTTGGCCAAATGCCCGGAGTTCCGTCAGTATAGTTGGTTCGCGTCGGTTCACGATTAGCCACAGCAAATGAAAGAAACAAGTCATTTTCTTTGTTTGGACGGTAAAAAATCCCTACTTTTGGATTGAAAAAGTCAAAAACCTTGTCGACGGCTAATTTCTGCATGCCGGTAGCATCATCTACCCACTGATCGTTCGTTCCATTCAAATTATAATTTACTCTGCGGTATTGCAAATCACCGTAAACATTCAGTTTTGAATTGATTTCATAATTCGCTTTCAGGTAAATATTAGCATCGAACTTAGTCACTTTACTACGATAATATTCCGTAACCGGCAGAATACTTCCAACGTAATTCTTTACCCAAATTACATCTCCAAAATGATTTCCCCAGTAATTATTGGCTGCACCACCAAGTTGAGCTGACAGTTTATCTTTTTGATAATTCAACGAAAAAATTAATCCGGCAAAATCATTTCCCATCCATTTCTGACGAACCAAATCGCTGTTGTCTACCGGAGCACTATTCTGTATATATGAAGGAATTGAATATGTTTTGAGAGTCTGATCCTGTTTATATTCTTCGTAATAACCGTCACCACGGGTGTAATGCAAACCTGCATTCAGCGTCAATTCGCTGGAGAATGCATGAACTGCAAGCAACTGATAATTTGTCTGAATATAATTGTCGGTTTGATTCTGATAATAAAGCGGATTGCCCGAAGCATCAGTTCCCATAAATCCACAAGGATTGTAGGTACGGTGTGTAGTCAGTGAATCTTTAGGAACACCATCCCACGCGTGGTAGGTTTTCTCTTTTCCACCAAAAGCCACCAGCTTAACGGTAGTATTTTCATCATAATATCCGGCCTGAACGAAATACGATTTCATATCAACCGAACCACGGTCGATATAGCCATTGGAAGTTACCGATGACAAACGCGTATCGATAGCCCAATGACCATTTAGTAAGCCGGAGCTGGCTTTCACAGTGGTTTTCTGCGCTCCGAATGAACCTGCAGAAACTGAAAGTTCGCCCGAAGCTTTCGGGGCATGATTATCGGTTTGGATGTTGATATTTGCTCCAAAAGCTGCCGCACCATTCGTCGACGTTCCCACACCACGTTGCACCTGAATATTTTCCACTGACGAAATCAAATCTGGTACATCAACCCAGTAAGCCCCTTGTTCATCGGGGTCGTTATAAGGAATTCCGTTGATAGTCACATTGATACGCGAAGCATCGGTTCCTCGAATTCGGAAATTGGTATAACCTATTCCCGTTCCGGCATCCGATGTCACAATTAGTGACGGTGTATTAGATAGAAGATAAGGAATATCCTGACCAAGATTAGTTTTCGATAAGGTTTCTTTATCTACATTGCTATAAGCCATCGGTGACTTATCAGTAGCACGAAGCGAAGTAACCGTCACTTCATTTATCGAATAGGATTTTGGTGAAAGTATTACTATATTAACAATACCTTCAGTTGCTATAACTGTTGCCGTTTCATAACCGACATAAGATATAATTAGCTTAGATGAAGAATTTTTCAGACTTTCGAACCTGAAAGCTCCGCTAGAACCGGTAGTCTGAACACTGGAAGAATTTTGCACGGAAACTGTGGCACCCGCCAATGCAATACCATTCGGGTCAGTCACTTTTCCTTTAATGATGTTTTGACCAAAAATAGTTAAAAATGAAAACAGCATGAATGCTGAAATTAAAATTTGTCTCATAACAAATGAATTAAATGATTAATAAATTGTTTTGAGAGCCAAAAGAAACGGATGAATTTGTCTTATTCCCTTCGCGGAATTACCCGTGCAGGTTCAAAGGGTATGATCTCAGCCCGAAATATTAAGGCACCCCATTTAGAATGTTTGAAAGTTTAAACGTTCAAGACGTTCAAAAGTTCAGTTATTTTGAAAAAGAAAGAAAAACAGCCCTGGAAGCGAGCCGAATTCCTTTCGGGAACAAAGGTAATGTAATTTTGTGGAAAACGAAAATCAGCTAATTAGAAATTACCCCGCCCAACCTTCTCTATCCAGATTGCGATAATTGATAGCTTCGGCAATATGATTGGATAAAATTGGTTCTGATTCTTCCAGATCAGCTATTGTTCGTGCAACTTTAATGATGCGGTCGTAAGCACGGGCTGAGAGATTCAGGCGTTGCATAGCGTTTTTAAGCAATTCAGAACTTGCTTTGTCTATTTGTGCAAAAGTACGCATTTGCTTCGAGGACATTTGCGCATTGCAATACACACCGTCAATATCTTTAAACCTTTCTTCCTGAACTTGACGTGCTTTCATCACACGCTCACGAACTATTTCACTACTTTCAGAATCTTTCATCTCCGAAAGTTTTTCGAACGGAACAGGTACAATTTCAATATGAATATCAATTCTATCCAACAATGGTCCCGAAATGCGACTGAGGTATTTCTGAACAACTCCCGGAGCACACACACAATCACGATCGGGATGGTTGTAATATCCACATGGACATGGGTTCATAGATGCCACCAACATAAAACTGGCTGGATATTCAATGGCAAATTTAGCACGTGAAATACAAATCTTTCGATCTTCAAGCGGTTGACGCATAACTTCAAGCACGGTTCTTTTAAATTCCGGAAGTTCATCCAGAAAAAGAACACCGTTGTGTGCCAGTGATATTTCGCCGGGTTGGGGGAATGTTCCTCCGCCAACGAGGGCCACATCGCTGATGGTGTGATGTGGACTACGAAATGGTCTTTGTGAAATAAGTGAAGTATTGGTATCGATATTGCCGGCAACAGAATGTATTTTAGTGGTTTCCAATGCTTCCTGCAAAGTCAATGGGGGCAGAATAGTTGGAATTCGTTTGGCCAACATTGACTTACCAGCGCCAGGGGGGCCTACCATGATTATATTATGACCACCTGCAGCAGCAACTTCCAACGCACGTTTAACGGATTCTTGTCCTTTCACATCAGCAAAATCTATTTCAATATGATTTAAATTACTGAAAAACTCTTCACGTGTATTCACGATAGTTGGTTCAATAGTAGATTTCCCTGTGAAGAAATCAATTACTTCGGTAATACTTTCAACCCCGTAAACTTCCAGATTATTTACGACGGCAGCTTCACGAGCATTTTGTTTTGGAAGAATAAATCCTTTAAAACCTTCTTCACGGGCTTTGATAGCAATAGGCAAAACTCCTTTAATTGGTTGTAAGCCACCATCGAGTGAAAGTTCACCCATAATCACAAATTTTTCTAATTCCTCTGAATTAATCTTTTCATCGGCTGCCATAATACCAATTGCCAAAGACAAATCGTAAGCTGAACCTTCTTTACGAATATCAGCAGGAGCCATATTAATTACAATCTGTTTACGCGGAAATTTATGCCCGGTATAATCCAATGCGGAAGCAATCCGTTCGTGACTTTCTTTTACCGCATTATCGGGCAAACCAACGTGGAGGAAACGAATTCCCTGACTTACATTAACTTCTATTGTTACAATAGTAGCCAAAATTCCTTGCACTGCAGCTCCAAAAGTCTTAACTAACATATATGTAGTAATTAACGTTTAGTGATATGTAATTAACAAAATGAAAGATAGTTAGATTTAATTCTGTGGAAATCAGTTAAACCAGCTGTTCATAAACGTTGGTTTTGATTTCAGATTAGATTTTGTCGAACTATTCAAAATCGCTTTTAGTGTAAAAACCTGTTCAAACATCGTTTTTCCTTCTGAGAAATGCAGATTCATACAGAGTTTTCCTATTACCGACTGGCTTCGAATCACATCTAAATACCATTTACTTTGTAAATAAAATCCTGATTGGAGAAATGGATTATTCCAGTATAACTCATTGTTGTATTTAGTATAAAACACATCCCTAGCATTTCCAAAATAAAGCATATTCTGAGTACCAAAACCCTTGTATTCAGCATTTAAACGAATAACAGCTCCAATAGGAAAATAACTTCCATTTATGAGTGAGCGATCTCGTTCACCACCGGCTAAAACTCCGGCAGCAAAAAGCAAGGTATCTATGCCAGCCTGATTTGAATAATCAATCCCAACAGACAAATGAGCTAACAGATTATCACACACACTGTAAGTTGGATTCATAGGGCGTGTATCCGCAAAATGGAACAAATACGACTGAAAATCAAGGAATAGCATTCCTGATTTTTGGTGTGCAGAAGCTCCCGCGAAGAATGTTTCCCTGACAGCTGACGTTTGATGTGCTGTCCAATCGAGCCATAGATTAAAAAATGAATTTTTACGGCCAACCTGCCAGAAAATACCGGTTAAGGTTGGTCTGTAATAATTCACCGAATCTTGAAAGAATAAATCGGAATAATTGGAAAGTAGCTCCGAGCGGGGAAAAGCTCCAGCATAAAATGAAACTGAAGGAGTTTGGTACTTATAATATGCTATAGGCTGGATAATGTCAATTACGTTCTGCGAACCGGCTGTTTTAAGCAAATCGGCACCTGCAAAAAATGAATGAACCGAATCGAATGCCAATCCAAGTTCAGGAGTAAAATGTACACCGGTCATGGTTTGATCTTTAGCAATGCTAGATTTGGTAAATTCTGTATTATCAAAGAAATAGTTCAAACCTGCATTCCATTGAAAAGATTGCGCAGATATAGAAAAGTGGAAAATAATGAATATTAAAATAAAAAAAAACTGTTTTTTCATAGCGAGTCTGTCTGTTTTTAAACTTAACATGACAAAAATACAAATTTAATGATTTGAAACATCAGTTTTACCAGAATATTTTAAGGAATACAAAAAAAAACGCTGTAACAGATCTTGTTACAGCGATTTTGAAAATAAAATTATACCTTAAAATACTTGTATTTTATTTTTCTGACAAATAACTTGCAATACCTTCTTGAGTGGCTTTCAAGGCTTTGTCTCCTTTTTTCCAGTTAGCAGGACAAACATCACCAAATTCTTCCGTAAATTGAAGCGCATCAACCAAACGAAGTACTTCGTCCACGTTGCGTCCAAGTGGCAAATCATTCACCAACTGATGACGAACGACACCTTGTTTATCAATAAGGAATAAACCACGATATGCTTTTGGTTCGCCTACTAATACAACGTTTCCTTCTTCGTCATATTCATCAGCTCCAATGAGCACATCGTAAGATTTTGAGATATTTAATGATTGATCAACTACCAAGGGATATTTTACACCTTGAATACCACCTTGCTTCTGTGGGGTTTGAAGCCATTTCCAGTGTGAAAATTCTGAATCTGTTGAAGCACCGATAACAACTGTGTTGCGTGAAGCAAATTCTGCTGCTTTTTCTTCGAAAGCAATTAATTCTGTTGGACAAACAAAAGTAAAATCGGCTGGATAAAAGAAGAATACAACGTATTTTTTACCTACAAACTGTTCCAATGAAAAGTTTTCTACAATTTCGCCACCGTTTACTACTGCTTTTGCATTAAATACCGGTGCCTTTTTTCCTACTAATACTGACATAATCTTATATTTTTAAATTGGTTGTTTTTTTATGCTGCAAAATTAATCATAAGCTGAAACAATACATCATAAAAATCGATAGAGTTTTTATATATCATAATAGGAAAAACAAATTATTTGAAAAAATGTTCTTAAGTCTTGTAAATTAATACGGTAGCATAAGCTGCCATACCTTCTTCACGACCTACAAAGCCTAGTTTTTCTGTCGTACTGGCTTTAATCGAAATTAAGTCGGAATCAACCCCTAAAACTTCAGCCAAACAATATTGCATGGCTGGAATATGTGGATTTAGTTTGGGTTGCTCGGCAGCAATACTGCAGTCAGCATTTCCAAATTCATAGCCTTTTGAGCGGACTAGTAGCATGGTTTCTAACAATAAAATTTTACTATCTATATTTTTATATTCACCAGCTGTATCAGGAAAATGAAAACCAATATCACGGAGATTGGCAGCACCAAGTAAGGCATCGCATAGCGCATGAATTAGTACATCGGCATCCGAATGACCTAACAATCCTAGGCTGTGCTCAATTTTTATTCCACCCAACCACAACTCACGGTCAAAGGCAAATGCATGAACATCATAACCAAAACCAACACGAATAGTATTCATAATTCACAATTTATAATTCTTAATAAAAAAACAGTTGAATTCAACCATACTGGAAGTATTCAACTGTTATATTTTTTCCTAATTCATCTTAATTATGAATTATGCATTCTTAATTATGACTTGATTATTTATTTTACCAAATTTTTCAACCCAAATAAGTCAAACGAAAGTGAGAAACGAAGTGTTTGGTCCAATGGGTTCGTTTGCGAAGTTGAAATCACATAGGACGCATCCAACTGGAAAACATTCAGTTTAAAACCTGCACCGGCAGTGAAATATTGACGGTTTCCTTTATACGCATTTTCATTAAAATAACCACCACGTACAAAAAATTGATTATTGTAGGAATATTCAGCACCCACCGACCACATAATTTCCTGCATTTTCTCTGCAAAACCGCCCGGAGCATAAGAAAACGAATTAAATATACCTGTCAATGGCGACATATCGTTGTACGCCTGAATATCCTGAGCAGTTGGATTTAGTTTTGGAGTTGGAACTAATAATTTGTTCAAATCGGCACTTAAAGAAACTTTATTATAATTATCAATTGGATAATCGAATGATCCACCAAGTCTCATATTTGTCGGGATAAAGTTTGAAGTTGAATTACCATCATACGATATCTTAGAACCAATATTGGAAATATTTAACCCAATCCCCAATGTTCCATCAACTCCTTGAATTGGGATTGTAGTACGGTAATAAGTCGCAATATCTGCTGCAACAGCCATACCCGGATACATTTCGGTACCACCTGAAAGATTTATTCCGTTATTCAAATCAGAATAAATAAATCGTAAAGCGACCGATGCTGAAAGTTTATCTGATAATTTTCGAGAATAAGCAGCATCGATAGCCAGTTCATTGGGATGCGCAGAACCGGCAGGAATTCCAAGTTGATCCATCAATTCAATATCTCCCAAAGAGAAATAACGCAATGACATACTCACTGCCTGACGCTGATCAAATTTATAATAGCCTGATAAATAAGCTAAATCAATATCAGTAACCAACTTTCTTAACCACGGCGTATAAGATAATGAAACTCCAGTTTCACTTTCCATAAATACATATTTGGCAGGATTCCAATACTGTGAATTCACATCGGGAGTTGTTGCAGCACCTACATCGCCCATACCACCACCACGTGCATCGGGAGCAATAGAAAGTGAAGGCACCGCTGTTACAATGGGATTATTTGTTGTTTGTGCAAAAGTGCAAATTGATAATGGGATTAAAATACACAGTGTCAATAAGTTATTTTTCATTCGTAAAATATATTTTTAGGGTGCAATATTAGTAAAATAAATTAAGATTTCGTACAATTAAACGTAGAATTTTGAAATTATTGTTCAATAACCAACATTTTATTGGTTTTTGAAGTAACATCGCTGTCAGATGTTTTTATACTTACGCGATATAAATAAATACCGGTTTTGACTTTCTGACCATCATTTGACAACAGATTCCATGAGATATTATCTGCATTTGCCTGACTAAATGACCATATTTTACGGCCAGATAAATCAAAAATTTCAACTGTAGTATTTAAAATGGTTTCAGGTCTGTCATGTTTAACAATAATACTCGTTTTAGTTTTTACCGGATTTGGATAATTATAAATAGAGAAAATCTGAGGCGAAAGTCCTGTTACAACTTCAAAATCGAGAGTGCTTGTAGTTGAGTTATTTAATAAATCACAAACTTTAAAACTCAGTGTATGTTTGCCATCGAGCATAGCCGGAAGTTTATAATTAACTGTTCCATCGCTGTAGCTGTTAGCAGTTGCCTGAAAATAATCATTCAATACATAAGATTGGGTTGGATCCTGATCGACAGTCAACCGGATATCATGACCAATACCACTACCAACCGTATTAATGCCATCAATATCACTCACTTTAGCAATAAAAAATGGCGTTTCGTTAACCCTATCACCCGATACAAAACCCTCTGAGTTCAAAAATAACTTAACCATTGGTCCATCTGTTTCTTCTTTGGAATTTATATTTGTACCACCAATAGTAAAATTCTCAAAACATCCCTGAGCTTCAACATTATTCGTTTCATCAGCAGCATAATAATTGATTCGCCCTCCTCCATAATTATATTTAATATCCTTTGGCAACATAAACGAAAAGCTAAAAATACCATTCTTTACATCTGCATTTCCCGAAAACAAAGTATTCGGTCTGTCAGAATAAGTCATTGCTCCATCACCATCATTATTTAAAGTGTTAATTCGCTGTATTTTATCGTAAACAACCGCATGAATTGATCCATTAAAATTAGTGATCGTATTACCATTATCATCTGCAATAAAACCCTGAATTGTATCAACTGACAATGCTCTTAGGGTGTCATTTCCAAAAATTGTACTTTCGTTAACTTTACGGGTAATTACCTTGTAATCTGTTGGGAAATTCAACTTAACAGCGGGATCACCCATAAAGACATAGGATAGTTTATTAATTTCTGTTCCAACATTGTTTTTTGCGTAAGAAATAACATCTCCAAGTCTTAGGGCTTTGCCATTTTGTTTTTTGAAAAGATTATCGTTTAACAATTTATTTAGGGTAAAATTTTGAGAAGCATAAACTGGTCGTGCCGCTGACAAAATACCTATTCCTCCTCCATTAGGATTTAACAAAAACTGTTCACCACCTGAAACAACCTGAACATCAAACTGAAGAAAATCGCAGGTTGCACCAATCATTAATGGCAAATGTGTGTTAGTTAGTTTTTTTACGTCAGCTAATGAAAGAACAGATTCATTAGTTAAACCCGTTGCACCGGCATGGCCTGTAAAATCGAGTAAAAATGTACCGGTTTGAATTAAATTCAGCAAATGAGTTTTTGCCACCGGATAAGATTGACCACTTGCACTGACCTCTTGGGTATAAGCATCTAAATAAATTTTATCTTGTTGAAATGAAGGAAAACTCCTTGCAACCGAGACAGCAATACTGTCAGCTTGTTTTGCATGAAGCGAAGCATCCCCATCGTCAGCCAGATAACATAATTGGTTTTTCCAGTACCCCTTATCTTTATTGCTTATATATCCAATGGTTTTACTAACAATATCAGTAGCTTGTTGAGTTGTAGTTACAGGAAATCGGCCAACACCAATATCCATCAAATTAGCATCAACACGAGTTCCTTCGTTATCATCAAGCAGTGTAAAATAATCATCAGTTACATAAGACATGGTAGTAACCAGTGAATTCTCAGCCTGATATGTTATAATAAAATTATCACCTGAATTTGGAATAATTTTTCGGTTATCGAATGAACCCCTTCCGAAAAGCAATAAGTATTTTGGCAGATTCAACGAACTATTTGAATTCAACGCTCTGTCGTACAGCATTTTCATAACCCAACGATAGGCGGTAGCATCTGGCGTTCCGGATGAAAATTCGTTATAAACCTGATCCGTAGTCACAACTGCAACAGTCAGATTATCCTTATCACGATGTGCCTGAGCAAGTGTTTGCGCTTGAGCCAGGAAATTGGGATGAGTTAATATAACTAAATCAGCCTGAGTTATGCTATGTAGATTTTGATTTGATACAGTTCCAACAATTTCGGGTTTGGGAAAATCTCCGGCAGCAGTAGGATCAATGGCAATATAGCTCTTCAGATCGTTTCCTGAATCAATAAATGACATTTTAGCATTTACGGTTTGAGTAGAAATTAAACCTATATTCTGAGGATCAGTAATATCCCATATCTGTACATTAGAATTAGTATTACTCAACAAATACTGATTATATGCAGAAAGCCCCAAATTATCAACATTCTGAAATTGCATGGATGATCCGCTCATAGTAAGTTGACGTCGAACATTTACTTCCAAATAATTCAAGTAACCTACCGATGAAGCATCTGTTTTAGTGTAAGATATGTTAAAATTGAATGCATCACCTTGAGGTGTATAATTAAAAATACCAGAAGCTCCTCTTGCCTGCTCGTAATTATCGCCCTGAGTTCTGGCTGAAACAGCAAGTGCTTTATACTGAGTCCCATTTAACAAGAGAGAAAAACTTGTTGCTGAATTTGAAGAAGCCGCAACATCCAAACGAACAACTGTTGAATTTGTTGAAACCGGATTTGGAAAGCTAAAAGGCAAAGTATAGGAAGTAATATCGTTGAATGGTTCTCCGTAAAATTCTTTGCCAGAACTAGTTAAATTTTGTAAATCTTTTTCGTATACTTGATAATCAAGAAATTCATTAACCGGATTAATAATTGGAGAATCGGGTATTGAAATGGTTTCGGCTGAAATTTTTCTACCTGTACCTGCATCGGAAGTTATAAAATAATATCCATATTTCGAATATGAATTAATGGTGTGAGTGAACATCGATTTAGTTCTATCGTATGCCCACTTTTGAATGCCTTGAGCATAAAACAGCACATAATCTCCTGCATTAAAAACTCCGTCACTTCCCTTATTCATGTAAATTGCCAATTCCGGCAAATCATCAATTTTGGCAGAAGTAAAACTCTGATCCAACACGTTTCCACCATAGCCAAAAAGTCTTACATTGGCAGGGTCTACACCCATTGAAACCAAATCTTCGTATGTCAGTTTATATATTCCACTATTTACTATTCTTACTTTTACAAACTTTCCCTGTGCCAAAACTGAGTTTGCAACATAAGAATGGATGGAAGTAGCTTTTGATTTTTGAGGATTTAATTGTTTATCAATCTGCAAATCAAATGATTTAAGTTTATATATCTTTCCGTCACGACTTACAAAAGGTAAAACATTAATGTCCAGATAATTAATTCCACGACTCTGTAAAATGGTAGTATTAACTTCAGGTTCCGAATTTTGAATTTGAATCCCATCTAAAACAAGACCTTCTTCATTTGTTACAGGGGTGTAAATAACATTTTTCAAAACTGCATTATATGTAAAAGCAGGATCGGCAACCAACCTTTTATTAAAATAGGGTAATCGGTTATCGGAGGGATATTGTGCACCATCAAATGAAATAAATTTCACCAAAGAAGAACCAAGATACGAATTCTCAATTCCTTTCCAATTTAAATTGGAAGAGATAATCTGCTGATTTTCTGAATATAATGACAGCCAAAAATTGACTAATACCAAAAAGATTATTATTCTTACTTTCATTAAAATTTAGTATTCATTTTTTATAGAAACGCACTACAAAAGTAACGTATTAAAGGCAGCTTTATTATCAACGTGCTTTAATAATAGGATTACTTAACATAAAAATCAAACATTTTGGTATCAAATATATAGCCTTCCAAATGATCGCCAATTGAAACACTTCCAACGCCAACCGGAGTCCCTGTGAAAAGAATATCACCAATTTTTATGGTGAAAAACCGACTTACATACGACACAAGATCATGAATTGGGAAAATCATATCGGATGAATTTCCAGTTTGAACAGTTTTCCCGTTTAAATCCAAATGAAATTCAATTTGTTGAATATCATTTAAGGAATCGACTGCTAAAAAATTACCTATAACTGCTGAATTATCGAAAGCTTTACAAACTTCCCAGGGCTTGCCCTCTGCTTTCAACTTTCGTTGTAGGTCACGTGCTGTAAAATCAACACCCAAGCCTATTTCAGCAAAATAACGATGAGAAAACCGGGTATATATATTTTTTCCAATTCGATTAAAACGAATAATCAATTCCGTTTCGTAATGCAATTCAGTACTAAAATCGGGAATAAAAAAGGGTTTGTTGTTTTTTAATGCTGCAGTGTCCGGTTTCATAAAAACAACCGGTTCGGTAGGATTTTTGCTATTTAACTCTTTGTTATGTTCAACGTAATTTTGGCCTATGGCGAATATTTTCATTTCAATTTTTGTTGTTTTTGTATTACTATTCTTTTCTTTTCATCCTCTTTAATTGCATTTAATCTATTGAACATAACGGCTAAATGCGCATATATAGAAGTATTTTGAACAACTATATTTTCTGGCACCCGAATCCTGAAAGGTGTAAAATTCCAAATTGCCTGAATACCACCGGCAATCATTATTTCGGAAACCGCTTGCGCTTTGTCAACAGGAACAGTCAAAATTCCAATATTAATGCCAGTTTTTCGCTGAATTTCAACAAATCTGTCGGGATGGTGTATAGGAATTCTATTAATGCTGGTTCCTGACAACTCATATTTTACATCAAACCCTGCTACAATTTCCAATCCAAACTGTTCAAGTCCATTATCATGCATCAAAGCACCACCCAAACTTCCAACACCAAACAAAAATGCCTTATGAGAATTTGTAAATCCTAAAAATTCTTCAAGAATACCTACCAATTCCTTAACATCGTAGCCAACTCTGGTTTTACCGGTAATGTTCACATACGACAAATCCTTAGCAACCATCGAAGCGTCAACAGCAATATTTTTAGCAATTTGAGTCGATGACAAATACAGTTCACCTTCTTTTAAAACTAATTGAGCATAAGCGAGATACCAAGGTAAACGTCTTAAGGTTGGTTCCGGAACTTTGAATTCAATATTTGAATTTAATGTTGGCATTTTATGTGTAGTTTATAAATTTAACTGACAAAAATAATCATTTTTTTCAAACAGAAGGCCTTTAGCTCCATTAAATAACGTTGAAATTGAATTTTACATTCGAAATGGATTTATTATTGGTCTAAATGATTAACTTTGCACCTTATTTAGTCAAAATAAGGCATCAAATTTTCAATTTTTTAATACGAATTTTCACCACATTATGGAGTACAATTTCAGCGATATCGAGAAAAAATGGCAGGCATACTGGAAAAATAACAGCACGTATAAAACCGATATTGACCAAAATCGCCCCAAATATTATGTTTTGGATATGTTTCCATATCCTTCGGGAGCTGGCTTGCATGTTGGGCACCCGCTGGGCTATATTGCTTCCGATATTTTCAGCCGCTATAAACGTCTGAAAGGTTACAATGTACTTCATCCAATGGGTTATGATGCTTATGGTTTGCCGGCTGAACAATATGCTATTCAAACCGGTCAACATCCGGCAGTTACAACTAAAAAGAATATCGCCCGTTACCGCGAACAATTAGATAAAATAGGATTTTGTTACGACTGGGATCGCGAAATCCGTACCTGTGAACCGGATTATTACAAATGGACTCAATGGGCCTTTATTCAAATGTTTAATCATTATTTCGATTCTAAGCTTCAAAAAGCTCAACCGATATCTAGCTTGGTAAAAGCATTTGAAACAGATGGAACAAACGGAATTCGGGCTAATTGCACAGAGGAAATTTGCTTTAGTGCTACCGAATGGAATGCTAAATCGGAAAAAGAACAACAAGAAATTCTGTTGAATTATCGCATTGCCTATTTAGCCGATTTGAAAGTAAACTGGTGTCCGGCACTTGGAACCGTTTTGGCAAATGATGAAGTAAGTGAAGGCGTTTCTGTTCGTGGTGGTCATCCGGTTGAACAACGGGTTATGCGCCAGTGGAGTTTGCGTGTTTCGGCCTATTCACAAAGGTTGCTTGATGGATTGAATACGATTGAATGGACTGATTCTTTGACTGAAACACAAAAAAACTGGATTGGTCGAAGCGAAGGTGCTGAATTGAAATTCAATGTAAAAGATCAGGATTTCAATTTCGAAGTTTTTACAACCCGTGCCGATACAATTTATGGCGTAACTTTTATGGTTCTCGCACCCGAAAGTGAATTGGTAAAAGTTTGTACAACAATAGTTCAAGCTGCCGATGTAGAAGCCTATCTAACGACTACAAAAAAACGCACCGAACGTGAACGCATTGCCGACCGTCGTGTGACCGGTGTTTTCTCGGGTTCGTATGCTATAAATCCGGTAAGTGGGACAACAATTCCTATTTGGATTTCCGATTATGTGTTAGCAGGTTATGGCACAGGGGCAATCATGGCCGTTCCGGCTCACGATAGTCGTGACTATGCTTTTGCTAAACATTTTAATTTGCCGATTATTCCATTAATTGTAGGTTGCGATGTGAGCGAAGAAAGTCTTGATGCTAAAGAAGGAATCATGATGAATTCGGGTTTCTTGAACGGACTAACTGTAAAAGAGGCCATTGCGAAAGCCAAAGAATATATTGCTGAAAAAGGATTAGGTCGTTTGAAAGTGAATTTCCGTTTGCGTGATGCGATTTTCAGTCGACAGCGTTATTGGGGCGAGCCATTTCCGGTTTATTATAAAGAAGGAATGCCTTATATGCTCGATGAAAGCAAACTTCCATTGGAATTACCGGAAGTAGATAAATTTCTGCCAACCGAAAAAGGCGAACCACCACTTGGCCGCGCCAAAAATTGGGAAACGGAGGATCATTTTCCGTTGGAGTTAAACACGATGCCTGGTTTTGCTGGTTCGTCTGCGTATTATTTGCGCTACATGGATCCGAAAAATGACAAAGCACTTGTTAGCCCGGAAGCTAATCAATATTGGCGCAATGTGGATTTGTATATTGGTGGAACGGAACACGCTACAGGTCATCTGATTTATAGCCGATTTTGGAATAAATTCTTATTTGACTTAGGGTTGGTTTGTGAAGAAGAACCATTCAAAAAACTGATAAATCAGGGAATGATTCAGGGACGAAGTAATTTTGTATACCGAATAAAAGACACTAACACATTTGTTTCGCTGAACCTGAAAGATCAATACGAAACAACTCAACTTCACGTTGATGTAAATATTGTTTCAAATGATATTTTGAATACTGAGAAATTCAAAAATTGGTTACCAGACTATGCAAATGCAGAGTTTATTTTGGAAGATGGTAAATATCATTGCGGTTGGGCAGTTGAAAAAATGTCAAAATCGATGTACAATGTAGTAAATCCCGATGATATAGTTGATAAATATGGTGCTGATACCTTGCGATTATACGAAATGTTCCTCGGACCGTTGGAACAATCCAAACCCTGGGATACCAACGGGATTGATGGTGTACACCGTTTTCTGAAAAAACTGTGGAGTCTTTTCTACAAAGATGAAAATCTTTTAGTCAGCAACGAGCTTCCATCGATCGATGAACTAAAAACGTTGCATAAAACCATCAAGAAAATTACTTTTGACATAGAGAATTTCTCTTACAACACATCTGTTTCGGCTTTTATGATATGTGTAAATGAGCTATTTACGCTTAAATGTACTAAAAAGGCTATACTTGAACCCCTTTCTATTCTATTGGCACCTTTTGCCCCGCATATTGCTGAAGAGCTTTATCACATTTTGGGAAATGAAGAAACTGTTTGTGATGCCCAATTTCCGGTTTGTAACGAATCATATCTGCTTGAAAGTTCAGTGAAATATCCAATTTCATTTAATGGAAAAGTTCGGTTTATGCTGGAACTTCCGGTTGATATGAGTAAAGAAGATGTTGAAAAAACAGCCATGGCTAATGAACAGACTCTGAAATATCTGGAAGGAAAAGTGCCTAAAAAAATTATCGTTGTTCCGGGAAAAATTGTGAATATCGTTATTTAATGATTAAAGTCATGCGACTATGAATCTAAAATCAATTACCAAACAAGGTTGGATTGATATCCGTGAATACATTTTCATTGCATTTGGTTTGTTTATGTACGCCGGTGCGTGGAAAGCTTTCCTTTTGCCACATCACATAACAGGTGGTGGTGCAACCGGTATTGCAGCTATCATTTATTATTCTACCAGAATTCCGATTTCACTCACTTATTTTGTAATCAATGCCGTTTTATTGATTATTGCCATTCGAACCGTTGGGTTGAAATTCAGTCTGAGAACAATGTACGGTGTAGGAGTGCTCACGTTATTCTTTTCAGTTTTGCCGCAAGCTGTACCCGGCACTTTTGTAGGTGTCGATGATAATTTCATGGCATGTGTTCTTGGTGGAGGACTTGGAGGTGTTGGAATTGGTATTGTTTTTCTGTCTAACGGTAGCTCTGGAGGAACTGACATTATTGCTAAAGTAGTGAATAAATACCGAAATATAACACTTGGCAGAATTCTTCTTTATTGTGACGTGTTGATAATTTGTTCATCGTATTTCTTTAAATTTGGGAGTTTGGAACGAATTGTCTATGGACTTACTGCCATGACAATAACCACTTTAGCAGTTGATATGGTTATAAATGGTGTGCGCCAATCTGTTCAGTTTTTTATTTTCTCAAAAGATTATGAAGCTATTGCTAACAGAATAAATTTGGATGTGCACCGAGGTGTAACTATTTTAGACGGAATGGGTTGGTATTCAAAAGAACCGGTGAAAGTAATTACCGTTATTGCCCGAAAGAATGAATCGGTAAAAATATTTAGGATTGTGAAAGACATCGATCCTAATGCATTTATTTCGCAATCGTCGGCAATTGGAGTTTATGGACAGGGGTTTGATGTAATAAAAGGTAAGTAATGCATTAAGTATGATAATTGTCAGTATTTTTGGAGGATTAGGAAATCAAATGTTTCAATATGCCTGTGGAAAAGCTTTAGCTGCAAAACTTGGTGTAGAATTGAAGCTGGATGTGTCTTTTTTTGCTGATAAGTCCATACGTGAGAATTTTACAGTTCGGGATTATGAGTTGAATATTTTCAGTATTAATGAAAAACCTGCAAATTTTACAGAAGTTCGGAAATTTGTGCCAGATTTATGGAATTGTTCGAAAGTTGATTTACTGAAATACAAGCTTTTACGTTTATTTAATGGAAATCATTATTTTTACGAAAAGCAGAAATTTCGTTTTGAACCACAAATTAAACAACTTAAAGATTGCAGCTATCTTTATGGCTATTTTCAAACAGAGAAGTACTTTTCAAACGTAAAAGATGAGCTTTTAAAGGCTTTCACATTGAAGGATAAGCCGAGTGTACAAAATCAAGAACTAATTGCTCAAATCAAAGCAGAGAATGCTGTATCGGTTCATATTCGTCGCGGAGACTATCAAAATAGTCCCTTTAATTTATTAGAATTAAATTATTATCAACAAGCTATCGAATTGATAAAACAGAAAGTTGAAAATCCAAGATTTTATATTTTCAGCAATGATACCCAGTGGATATCTCAAAACTTCGGAGCTTTAGAAATTGATAAAACTATTGTGATTCATAATCAGGCCGAAAAATCGTACATGGATATGGTATTAATGAGTTATTGCAAACACAATATATGCGCAAACAGCTCATTTAGCTGGTGGGGAGCATGGCTAAACCAATATCCAGATAAGATAATAATTACTCCTAAGCAATGGTTTAAAAATAAGGAATATACGCAATCAACTTACGATTTAATTCCTGAAAATTGGTTACAAATATAAACTACCTGCAAAATGAAAGTTCTGTTTATAAGTTCCTGGTATCCCACTCCTTTAAATCCCAATTACGGGATTTTTGTGAAAGAACATGCCAGAGCCATAAAAACTTCAACAGCCGATTTGCGTGTTTTAGCTATTGTGATACAGCGATCAGATGTATTTTTTAAGACTTCACAGCGTGAGTATATTGATGAGTCGAATATCCCTACCTTTGAGATTATTATTCAAACAAAAATGCGTGATATAATTTACCATTTAGTACCCTTGCAGAGCAGAATTTCCTTTTGGTACTTTAAAAATTATATTGAACCGTTTTTTTCACCTGATATCATTCATTCTAATGTTATTTTCCCGGCGGGAATGATAGGTGATTATTTCTCCCGGAAACTCAAGAAGCCACATATAATTACCGAACACTGGAGTAAAATTGAGGGGTTACTCCATAAGCCCTATCTATCATTTTTGGCTAAAAGATCTTACCGAAAAGCTGATAGGATTTTAGCTGTTTCAAAGTTTTTGAAAGGGAATATTCTTCGTTTATTACCTAATTTTAAAAGTGATAAATTTGAAGTAATTCCGAATGTAATTAGTAACAAAGTTTTCGATTTCAAAGAAAAATCATCAAGAAGCAATGAGATTACATTTTGTGCAGTTGCAACTTGGACAACCAAAAGAAATCCGGATAAAAAACCGGAACTTTTTATTCAAGCATTGGCTGAAATTCAGAAACATACATCCAAAAAAATTAAGCTTACCATGGTAGGCGATGGAAATCGGGTCAATGAATTAATTTATCTTTGTAAATCAGTTCGTTTAGATGCTGACTTTGTTGGATTTTTAAGCAAAGAAAAAATTGCAGAAAGACTTCAAAAAACAGATTATTTTATTCATGCCAGCACCATTGAAACATTTGGTGTTGTGATTGTGGAAGCTTTAATGACCGGCACACCCGTCATATGTTCCAATGTTGGTGGTTTGCCGGAATTAATCAATGATTCTAACGGAGTTCTTTGCTGGAATAATGTTGAAAGTTGGGTATCAGGAATTGAGAAACTGATTCAAACTGATTTCAATCGAAAAGAAATTTCTGATAGTGTAAAAAGCCGGTTCAGCTATGAAAGAATTGGAAAAGAGATCACTTCAGTCTACGAGACTTTATAACATTTGTTTTCCATAAAGCAAGAATGACAACCAGACTGATTTCTTTAACAGCCATTGAATGAATAAAGTCCCCATCAAAGTCACAATAAAAGTAATTAAAATACGGAAATCCACAGGAATAAAGACCAATAAATAGGTAAAGGCAAAGAAATAGAAATGAGTCGAATATATTTCAAGCGATATTCTACCAAGTGATATAAGTGAATCTTTGAATTTAAATTCGTATTTCACAATTAAATCAAACAATTTATAAGTTGCAAGAATTCCTGTAAATGGAACAGCTTGATTGTAAATCCAAATAATTCCTGATTTTAAGGAGTGTGCTAATACTACATGTTCAGCAAATGTAGGGACTCCAGAGCGTGACCAAAAACATACCAAAACAGGATAAATCATTAATGATAAATAGCCTGCAATCGACAATGATTTTTTCAGTTTTGAAGCATGTTTATTGAGTATATAACCTATAGAAAAAAACAACAACAATTTCGAAAGAGCTGCCATTCCCAATATTGTAAATCCGGTTAGTGGTACTAATACATTTATCAGTGCAAAAAAAACCAACAAAACAATTTCCTCATATTTTCTGGTAATTTTCAAGGAAGCAAATAATACTAAAATATTTAAAAATAATACCCAAAGAAACCACAATCCATGATCGGGGGATTTCAAGATTTCTACAATTGACTTCTGAAAAGCAGGTTCAATCCCACCTCTCAGATAAAAGATTAACCACGAAAAAGCATACGAAATTACAACCCAACTCCAAAACGGGATAATCAATGATTTGAATCTTTTGACTAGCTTCGCTGTACTTCCATCGAATGACCCGAAGCTAACAAAGCCGCTTAGAAACATAAAAAAAGGCATGTGGTACGAATAAATTATCGTGAATATGAGACTATTGTCAAAATTACCCGGCATATTATATTGGATCGAATGACCCAAAACAACCAACAAAATGGCAAAACCCTTCAGTACATCAATTAATATGTTTCTTTCGTATTTCACTGATTGCAATGATTATAAAAAATAGATAGTTATGAGAGTTTAGTAGCTAGGAAATTCCGTTTCTATTATCCGAATTAATATCCAGAACCTGAATTTCTGCTCTGATGCAAAGCACGAGCAGTAATTCCTTCAATATTAATTTCTCTTGCTCGTTTTGTACTAAAATTGTTTTGAAACCTTCAGTTAGGTTATTTAAAATCTCAGCAACAAGTGGCCGTAATGTATTGTTAATCTGATCATTGTAGAATTTACGGGCTTCACATGACTGATAGCTTATTTCTATTTCGGAACTGAGAATAAGAGTTCTTGTAGAACCTGAATTATAAAAGGTTACGAGTTTTTCAAAATAATCAGTATATGCATTCTCAGTTCTACTTTTCATACTTCTAATATTGGCCTCATAACATTTTGCTATGTGATTATTGCTGGCCTTTTTATGAAATACAGGACCAAGAATTTTATATTTTCTCAATAATTCTTTCTGAATGAGAGGAAAAGGTACTGTAAGATACTGAGAAAGAAATAAAATAGAACGGAAACGGGTAAAATATACTTCAAAATTTCCAATAATAGAATTCGTATAGTTTTGATCGTAAACCCGATAATGATACCAGGGATAGTCAGTATATTTCAAATTCAAGCTTGTAACATTACTTTCTGTGAGGTTCAACCAATAAGGCATATAGTATTGAAAGTAGTTGTAACGTACATTCTCTTCAAACTTATCGCGTCGCACAAAGAAATGATCAAAAATAATATTGGAACCAAGTAGTGTAATTAATTTATATACAGCTGTTTTGTCCATTTTTTTAGGTGCTGCAACAATCTCGTCAGGTTTCGCCGAATCAAAAAACTGTTGTAAATCACCATACAATCCATCCACTTTAGAATCAGCAAAATGAATCAGATTTTTTTCAAGCGTATCCTTACAATAAAGCCGGTCGTCGGAATGCAGCATCAAAACAATATCACCGGTTATATACTGGCATAGGTTATTCAGTGCCACTAATTGACCTTTATTTTCTTGTCTAAAATACTTAATTCGTAAATCATTAAATCCTAAAACGATATTTTTGGTATCATCCACACTTCCATCGTCCATAATGAGCAATTCCCATTCAACATGCGTTTGATTCGCAACTGATTGAATGGACAAAGCAATATGCTTTTCATCATTAAAAGTGGGCATTATGATAGATACCTTCATATTGAATATTTGGTAGTTTGTAGTTTATTTTTTGGTGTAAATACCTATTTTAGTTAATATCAAACGTACGATTCTGATTTCTTTGAACAAGTACAGAGGTACAATAAACTGATCCAGAAAACGGAATAGAGTAACTAAAAAATTAATCTTCTGACTTCTCTGCGTGTATTCGCTGTATTTTTCATTAATGATATTATTGAACTCTGTTGCCCGTTTCTCCCAACTATGCTCTGTAAAAGCCCTTTCACGAGCTTTTAAACCTAATTCTAACCGTTCAGTTTCATTATTAAGATAGTAATCTATTGAATCGATCCATTTGTCTGGGTTGTCGACACTTACAACTTCATCTTTATCAAAATATTTGACTACCATTTGTTCACCATTACTTATCTGACAACATCCAGCCATGGCAAGGTCGAACAAACGATTATTAGCATCCATTTCCTTGTCAATTCCTGCAAACTGACGGTCGTTATGTATGTTGACACAAATCCTTGATTCATTGTAAATTAGATTTGTTTCATCACCATGATTTACAATTTGATAAGGAAATCCAAATTTAGCCCAACCAGATCCGGCCAGAAATACATTCAATTTCTTTGACTTGGCATACTCAA
>JBAWXD010000016.1:0-34823 GCA_037144275.1 Paludibacter sp.
TTTTGTATTTTTGAGTATTTTATTAACGTATTTGAGCTGATTGATAAGCGTTGATATTTCTAACCCTTAAAATCTACTTATTATGCCAAAACTTGATTTAACCCAGATTTATCTGGAATTAGAACACGAAATCAAACGGTTGAGCCAATCGACCATCGTGATTTACCGTGATGCCACACGCGAAGATGCACAGCAGGTAATTTCGGAACTAAAGCCGGATATCGATTCCTGGGTTACTCAGTTAAGTCAACGAACGATTGCTTGCTATGAATTGGAAGGACTGCTTGAATCAAAACGGGATGTTATTAAGCTTCCCCGTCTGAAAAATAAAGGTGTAGATAAAAATGAACTTGAAAACTTCAGGAACGATATTTTGCGACTGATTGCCAAATCAATAATGAATTCCTACCTGAACTCATTATTTCGTTCGCAAACACATACTGACAATAAAAATCTGAAAAAGGAAAACCTCTTTTGACTAATGGAATTTGAAAAATCAATACCTGCCCGTTAATGAAAATTAATTCGGCAGGTATTTTTATTTTTGTTCGTTATCAATGCAATATTCCGTATATTTGCACTTCCAAATTCGCCTTTTTAGCTCAGTTGGTAGAGCAATTCATTCGTAATGAATAGGTCTGGGGTTCGAGTCCCCAAAAAGGCTCATATAAGAATGATTCAATAAATCAATGCAATGTTGATGTTCGAAAACGGTTTGTTTGCTTCGTTTATCCCTGAATTACTCATGGTGCTGGCTTACCTGTTTTGTTTAATCGTACCAGGATTAAAAAACGAGAAACAAACATCATCAACACTCAGTCCAAAAATAATTCAGCTTACAACGGCGAAACCAATCATGGTTTCGGTGTACCAAGTCACGAAAAACGATTTTAGCAGTCCCCATCAGGCTATTAATTCGGAAGTTAATTTTCATGTGTATCGGTTGTTTGAAATGCAAACTCCTTTTCCCAATTACACAGTACTTCCATTGAATGGGTTAATTAAGGCTCCTTTTTCCCGCCCGCCTCCTGCAGTTTAAATAAATAATTATTTTATTATATTGATATTCAGCAGTATTTAAAATGCTGAATTTTAATTATTTATTTAAATTTAATTCAAAAAAATATGAACAAAATAGTTTCCAAATTAATCATTATTTCTTTATACATTCTAAGTCCGATCTTTTTGTTTGCTCAGAAAGATTCAGTTTTTATCAAACGAATTCCACACCAAATAAGTGTAGAATTTGGCTACCGTAATTCATTTTATCAAAATACCTACTTGCTAAATGATGGAACTTATGCATTGTTTGATGGCAATGGTAAAGTGTTGCCAAATCAACTATATAACAGTGCCAATCATGGTGTCGGAATTTTAGTAGACTATGCCTGGCAATTGGGCGGTTTTAATAATAAAAAACCTGCGATATATCTTTCTATTCCAATGGGATACACGATATTATTACCCGATAATTCTGCTTCAAAACGTGTTTCGATGCTTAACTATGGCTGGACAATACGTCATAACCTGGCAACAAGTGACAAAAAACTAATTCCTTTTGTTGGATATGGATTGTTTTTGAATAATATGGGTGTAGATGGAGTTCTAGGTTCTGTCTCAGGACATCAAACACAGTTTGAAGGCGGATTAAACTTTAGTACAGCTACTAAATTGCAATATTTCGTAAAGATTCAGGGTAGTTATTCGTCTTATCCAAAACTTGGTTCTGCAAAATCGCTGCATTTTATGTATGCTGATTTGCGATTTGGAGTACGATTATAAGAATTTCTCGCAAAGACTCTAAGCCGCAAAGTTTTGTGATTCATCATCTTAGCGACTTTGCGAGATATTTTTTCCTTCAAAAGCCCCGATTCCGAATAATGCAAAATCATATTTGATAGGATCAGTTTGGTCGAATTGACGAAGTACCTCAGTAATTTCCTCCACTGCTTTCCAATCGTTTTGTTTCCGATTCAGCAGGTTATAAGCTCGTGCCACATCTCCGGTATGAACATCGAGCGGTAGCATTAATGCCGAAGCCGGAATTTCTTTCCATAAACCAAAATCAACGCCATTATCGTCGCAACGAACCATCCAGCGCAGAAACATATTCAATCGTTTGGCAGAAGAATTAGCGGTCACATCCGAAATGTGTTTAGTTACATGATGGTCGTGAGCCAGTGAAAGAAAAACTTCACGAAAGTGCTTCAATGAACTGAAAACTGTTTTTTCGAAGTTATAACCTTCAGTGAAAACATGTTCAATACCTCCGTGTTTTTGATAGATATTTTTCAGTGATTGTAGAAAGTAAAGACAGTCTTTGCCATTTAAAGTACGGTGAACGAAGGAGTTAACAATACTCAATTCGTCAGTACTTGCATTGCTAACAAAATCATAAGGAGAGTTGTCCATCAGGTCCATCAGCCGTTTTGCATTTTTGATAATGCTAACACGTTGTCCCCACGAAATGGTGGCAGTCAGAAATCCTGCAATTTCAATGTCTTCCTTGCTTGAAAAACGGTGCGGAATCTGAATAGGATCTGAATCAATAAAATCAAGCCGGTTATATTGAATTAATCGACTGTCAAGTAAGGCTTTTATTTCCAAGTTGATTTATGTCTTTGCTTCCGATTACACTAGTATGATAACCCAGAATAGCTGCATTAATAAGTGATTTGCCTAAAGTCTGTGTTGATGTTACTATTCCATCAAAATGCTTGAGAATAAAGTAGAATGGTTTAAAAAGCGAGTATGTGAAATTATAGAGTGGAGTTCGGGATTTAATTCCATTCATTGGCTGAATAAAACCCGGCCGGAACATATATACGGCCTTAAATGGCATCGCGAGTAAATAATTCTCAGTTTTACCCTTCACTCTGGCCCACATAGTCTTACCCTTTTCTGAACTATTTGTACCTGCACCCGAAATATAGCAAAAAGTCAGATTTTTATTTAGCGTTAATACCATTTCAGCAATTGTTGTGGTCAGTTCAAAGGTATTTTTATAATATTCGGCTTCCGAACGTCCGGCTGAAGTTATGCCAAGGCAATAGAAACAGGCATCGTAACCGCTTAGGACTTTTGTAATTTCGCTTAAATCATCGAAATTAGGTTGAATAAGCTCTTTCAACTTTTTATGATTAATGCCACAGGACTTCCTGTTTACGACCAAAATAGTTTCAATACGTGTATCGGCAAGGCATTCTCTTAAAACACCCTGACCAATCATACCAGTTGAACCAAAAAGAATCAACTTCATTTCAATACTGTTTTGACAGCATTTTTATAATCACTCGTAAATCCGGAATGAGCAGTGAAGATATATTCGGCTGTAGGTAGATTATTGATTTTCTGGAACGATTGTATAGCCAATGGCATGTCTTTGCTGAAAATTGAATTGGGTTTGTCTACTTTTCCATCTTTTAACCCAAAGGCATCACCCACAAACAGGTAAGTATCGTTTAGCAGATAAGACATTGAGCCTGGTGTGTGTCCGGGAGTTGAAATGCAGGTAATCAACGTTTTAGCAATTGTAATTTTCTGTCCATCATCTACTAAGTTATAGTCCTTTCTGGAAATGCTGTTATGCATAAACATCATTTTGGCAGTTTTTCCATTAATCATTTGTTCCTCGTCGCGAGAAAGGTAAACTTTAGCATTTGAAAACACTGATAATGCAGCCGTATGGTCACCATCACCGTGTGTCAGGAAGACGGCAATTACTTTTGCTGTATCAATCTTGAGTTTTTTAAGTTCTTCCTTAATTACTTTTTCGTCGGCGCCTGCATCGATGGCAATGTAATTATCGCTGTCCTTAAGCAAAAACATATTTACAAAACTGTTTTTCACTGCAAAAACATGCTGTACAAGTTCTTTTGTTTCAATAACATGCATATTCTTAACTTCCGATTTCATTTTTAATCCGAAACCTACAGCTGTTAAAATAAAAAGCCCAATAACAACTGCAAATCCTATCAATATCCGTTTAAGTGTCTTATTCATAATTTTTTAATTTTGAGGGTAAGTATTAGAATTATTTTTTTTGAAGGGAAAATATCTTGGTACTGATTGTTTATACCTTACATATTCAGGATATTTTTTCATACTGACACTTTCGGTGAATTCGGAACTTCCAATAAATAATAGTATCAGTAATATTGGTCCTGCCAATGTCCAGTTAATCCATTCGCCTGAAGCAGCTACTCCAAAGAAATAAAATGAAACCCAAACCAATTGTTCACAAATGAAATTGGGGTGACGCACATATTTCCATAAACCATTTACCATAAATCCTTTTTCAAGTGAATTTTTAAATTTCCCATCTACCTCGATTTTGTTTTGTTTCTGTAAATGAAATTTAAATAGTTGATTATCAGCTGTAGTTTCAATCGAAAGAAATGTCAGAAGGGCAATAGCTGCTGCATAATCCATTCCGTTAAGGACTACTTCGGAATTAGCTGCCGCTATTAAAAGTGGCATGGAGAAGAGAAAAATTAGAAATTGCTGAAAAAATGATATGAAAAATAAATTAAACAGGACAATCCTAAATCCTTGAAGTTTAGGGTCTTGTCGAAGAATTTCCCAACGGTAATCTTCTTCCCCTTTCCAGGGTATTTTGTTATAACCTCCTTTTCTGCTGAAATTGAAAGTCAACCTGAGTCCCCAAGCAGTGACGAGTACAGTCATTAACAGAATACGTGGAGAATAGGGAAATGTATACAGTGTAATTCCGCTGTAAATTATGGGCATAATACTCCATATTTTATCTACCTGACTGTAATTACGGGTTAATTCACCGACCACAAAACAAACCACAACAGTTGAAATCATGGTTAGAAACAAGCTGTGTGCTAGTTGCCAAAATGGAGTATTAGTATTTGTAAGTAATTGTATAACAAGATGCTGAGCCGCCGAGAAAAATGAAAGCATAGTCACAAAATTTTAGAAATTTGTTTAATGATTATTTAAACAATAATGGTTGGCAATAAGTTGAGTAGAATTAAAAAATAAATGGAATAAACATTTTAGTTCGCTTCATATAATTTTCATAAGCAAACCCAAAATATTGAATACATTCTTTTTCGTCATAACGGGAGGTGATATAAAGTAATATGGTTGATAACAGCGCAATTATAGTCAGAAGTAAGGTGGGATTTTTTAAAAGTATTGCCCAGGTCAGAAAAATAAGTGAGCCATAGAGTGGATGACGTGTATATTTAAAAACTCCGGTATCAATCAGTTTTGTGGTTTTTTCAAAACCAAACAGATTTTCTTCTTTTCGGCTTGCATTTGGCTTACCGATAAATTTAATCAGTAGTATACCTGCAATCACAAGATAAGCCGAATATATAAGCAAAACCCAGGAAATCAGTTGATTCCATTCAAATGGATTGACAAACCAGAATTTGTAATTCGAAGCAAATAGCCATGCCATACAAATCCATGCAAAATAACGTGGAAAACCATGGCTTTTAGTATTAAACAGTGTTCGCCACGAAATGAAGGTAATCAGCACCATCATAATGCCGAAAATGATTAGTTTTGACATAATTGTAAAGAGTTAGAATTTATATTTCGCTTATCCGAATCTTTTTAGTCTTCAGTTTGCTATTGTTAGTCAGAAAGATAAGATCGTCAATTTTGGTTGCCAGCACACCCACAAACGCGCAATCCTGTTTAATTTCAATTACTCCGAGTTCGTCCTGTTTGAGTTTGCCTTGTTTTTGAAATAGTCCGGCAATGTCACCTTTGGAGATTTTATCACGCCGTCCGCCCGAAATATAAACAGTTTTCCAATCTGAAGGCAGTGGGAGTGGAGCAGGGCGAATTTCTTCAATATCTGTTTTGCCAATAAAGTCGGGCAATTTTTCATTTTTCCATACCAGAATATAGGCTGTTCCGTCGCTGTTCATGCGGGCAGTTCGACCATTTCGGTGTGTAAATTCCTGACTTTTAGATGGAAGCTGATAATGCAGAATGAATTTTATTTCGGGTATGTCCAGACCCCGAGCTGCCAAATCGGTAGCCAAAATAAGTTGGTGTGTACCGTTCCGAAACTTCACCAACGCCCGTTCACGGTCGATTTGCTCCATACCGCCATGAAAAGTACCGTGACTAATATTGTTGGCAGTCAGGTGATCGCTCACACGCTGAATGGTTTCTTTGAAATTGCAGAAAATAATTCCCGGTTGATTGCCAATGTGACTCAATGTATCCACCAGCGTTTCCAGTTTATCTTTTGAGGGCGATATAATGGTTTTAATGGTCAGTTGAGTAATTTCTTCGTGCAGGTAATTAATGTATTTCGGGTGCTTCAAACCAATAAATGAAGGAATTTTCAAGGCTTGAGTGGCCGAAGTCAGTATTTTTTTCTTTACGGCTGGCAATGCTGCTGAAATTTCGGTCATCTCGGCTTCAAAACCTACTTCCAACGATTTGTCAAACTCATCGAGAACCAGCATTTTGATAAATTCAGTGGAAAAACTTTCCTTGCGCAAATGGTCGGCTATACGCCCCGGAGTGCCAATAAGTATAGCCGGGCGGTGTTTTAGATCAATTTTATCCTGCGAACCGGCACGACCGCCATACACGGCGTTGGTTTTAAATCCCGTTCCCATTTGGCGGATAACCTGCTCAATCTGAAGGGCTAACTCGCGCGATGGTACAACTATCAGCACCTGAACTTCGGCACAACTTTCGTTTAATTGATCAATTATGGGTAGCAGAAATGCAACCGTTTTTCCGGTTCCGGTGGGCGAGAGCAAAACCACTTCGGAGTGAGACTGAATGGTTGAAAAAGCCTCATTTTGCATTGGGTTGAGTGTTTCAATGCCCAGTTTGCTGAGAATAGTTTGTTGATTCATGCTGCAAAGGTACTACAATCTGAAGTATAATAAGTTATCAACTTATTTTTTGCCTCCACGCAGCCATGCCATCATCATTTTTACTTCGGTAAAATCCAGAAAACTATTTAGCATTTCGAAAATTGAACCGGTTTCTGTTCCGTTTTTTATCATTTCCATCGCTTTCTTACGCTTGTCCAGCGAAACAAATTCTTCAATACTCAGTTCGCCCGACACAATGTATCGTTCCAAATGGCTGATAATGGTTGTTTTAGCAAGGTTTCGAGAGAATGCTATTTCTTCAATCGTTTTACCTGCTTTGTACTGCTCCAGGGTCGTTTTGAAGGTTTCGCCAACGGGCTTTTTCTCTTTACGTTCACGCTTTGTGGTTTGCTTTTCGTGCATCAGCGATTCAAGTTTATGCTCCTTGGAATAAGCCTGAATGACATCCAAAAATGCTTTGCCGTATTTCTCCACTTTAGCCGGACCAAAACCGCTAATCTGCAACAACTCTTTCTCATTCTGAGGCAGATAATCCGACATTTCGTTCAAGGACAGACTTCCTGCAACGAGGTAAATCGGTAAATCGCGAGGTTCACACAACTGATTTCGTACTGTCATCAAACGGCGGTATAATTCAGGTTGGCGAGTAGTAAGTTTCTTTGTCGAACTGGTTTTCGCATAAGAATTTACGCTTAATTCGGGTTGAATAAAAGTGTTTTTCAATATAAAATAATCTTCCACCGTGAATCTAAGTTTCAGACCCTTCATCAGGAAAATTTTCTGGGTGATATTCGAGAAAATCATCTTAATATTTTCTGTATAATCCGATCCATTTGTCCTGCTATCCGAAATTGCAGGCGTTTGGTGCAGTGTTTCGGCAAGATTTTGCATCTTTTCCATAAAAAAATCAATGGCGGCAGCAATGCGTTCCTGCAGGTATTCTTCATTCACCGGTCGTGAGACAAGTATGCGTTGCAATTGTCCCTGAAATTTTCCGGCAACTTCCTGCAATGTCTGACCTTGTCGCAATAAATCGTTCAAATACGGCAATGTTTCTTCGTTGAACGATGATTCCACTTCTTTGGTTTCTGTCAATAGACGAGATGTTTGTCCGACGATATTTTTGAAATCGAAAAGCTGCAGCAGAATAAAACTTCGGTACGTGTTTCGTGATTCATCCAATTGTATTTCAAGCTCTTCTATGGGAAGTTTGTTTCGTTCGTGCTCCACAATTTGCCGGTCGTTTTGAATGGTGTTGGGATTGATTTTGCTCAGCAAAACCATGCCTTCCAGTGAACGGCAACGACTCAACGCCACATAAACCTGTCCGGCAGCAAAAGCTGCTCCGGCATCAATTACTGCTTTATCGAAGGTCAGTCCCTGACTTTTGTGAATGGTAATGGCCCAAGCCAATCTCAGCGGATATTGAATAAATTTTCCAAGTTCCTCTTCCTCAATTTGTTTGGTAGTGGTATTGGTAGAATATCGAATGTTTTCCCAAACAGCTTTGCTCAGTTCTATTGCTTCAAAATCTTCAGGACATTTTATGCTGATAGTATCTTCGTCAACACTTTCAACCACACCAATTTTTCCATTGAAAAACCGTCGGGGTGTTTCAGTATCATTTTTCAGAAACATTACTTTTGAACCGATCTTTAGTTCCAGCTTTTTTTCAGTAGGATAACTTTTTTCGGGATATTCGCCCTGAATTTCAGCATCAAAGCTGTAAATTTTACCTTTTATCTTCGAAAGTTCTTCGGCATTTATCTGGTCAGCTTTGTAATTATGCGTTGTAAGGGTAATGTAAGTATCATCGGCAGGTGGCACAAACAGCGGATTATAGCGACTTTGAAGCAGTTTCAATCCTGAATCAGACAGGCAGTTATTTCTGACTTCGTTTAGTACCTTAATAAAATCACCGTTCGTTTGCCTGAAAATTTTATCCAGCTCAATATAGACCGGTTGCTGTTGCAAAATAGCCTGACTATGAAAGAAATAGGGGCTTGAATAGTATTGGCTAAGCAATCGCCATTCTTCATCTGATGCCACGGGCGAAAGCTGAAACATATCCCCAATAAATATTACCTGCACACCACCAAAAGGTTCGTTGTTACGATAGCGGACATGACGCAGAATGGTATCTACCGAATCGAGCACATCGGCTCGCACCATACTTATTTCGTCAATCACCAGCAACTCCAGTTCCTGCAGTACCTTGCGTCGGTTTCCCTGCATTTTCATCTTTTCAATCAGGTTTTTACGTCCTTCAACCGTTGGTATGTAAGGCGTAAATGGCAATTGGAAAAATGAATGCATAGTTGTTCCTCCCGCATTAATAGCTGCTACACCGGTAGGTGCCACCACCGCCATTTGCTTCTTAGTGGCTTTTTTCAAGTTGTGCAGAAAAGTGGTTTTTCCCGTTCCTGCTTTTCCGGTCAGAAAAATGGAGCGGTTCGTAAATAGGGCGAAATCGTGAGCTAACTGGTAAAATGGAGTGGTGTCTTGCATAAAGTAAAATTATTGAACAAAAATAATTAAAAGTATTAACAACACAACGAAGAGTTTCGATTTATTTTCAACAATAAATTAAATCACCATTAAAAAATAGGTAACAATGATAACTATTCTATTTTAATAGCTACTTTTGTAGTCGCTGTTATATAGAAAATGGAAATCGTTCAAAATGACATTTTAAAAGAACCTATTGGTCGTATTCTGGATAAAATTGGGAAGCTTTATCAGGCAAATTTGCGTGCTGACCTAAGCCATTTGGATATCGACCGTTCTTTTTATCCGCTTTTGTTGATAGAATCCCGCAATGGTATGACACAGCAGGAATTAGCCCGCGAATTGTCATGTGATAAGGTTCAGGTGGTACGAATTATCGATTATCTTTCCAATCATAACTACGTTCAACGGATTCAAAAACAGACTGATAAGCGAAAATACGAATTGACCATAACCGAAAAATCCGGGTTGCTTATTCCCGAAATCAGAAAAGTAATTGACAATATGTCGGCAGTTGCTTTTAAAGGATTATCGGAAAAGCAAATAGATGAACTTTACAGAATTCTCAGTATTTTAGAAATCAACTTATTATCAAAATAAAACAGGTTCAGATGAAAAAAAGAACGATTTGGATTGCCGTGGTCTTTGTGCTTCTGGCAGCGTTGTTTCTCAAAGTGGGATTCAGTAAGCAAACCGACAAAGAAAAGGCAAAAAAAGAAAAACCTCAAAAGAAAGTCGCTGCTTACATTGTAAAACCTTCATTGTTAATTGATGAAATATCAGTTTCAGGTTCGTTACAGGCTTTTGAAATGGTGGATTTGAAAAATGAAGTAGCCGGAAGAGTTGTTTCAATCAATTTACCGGAAGGGAAATTTGTAAAAAGCGGAACTTTGTTGGTAAAGCTTTTCGACGAGGATTTGCAGTCAACCTTGAAGAAACTCCAATCGCAACTGGCTATACAACAGCAGATTTACAAACGCCAGTCGGAACTGATTAAGGTGAATGGTATCAGCCAGAACGATTATGATTTGACGGGACTGCAGCTGAACTCATTGAAAGCAGACATTGAAGTGGAGAAAACTCTGATTCGAAAAACAGAAGTTCGTGCACCTTTCGAAGGGGTTATTGGTTTGCGAAATGTGAGCGTGGGAGGGATTGTAACACCTTCGACCTTGTTGGCAACCATTCGAACAGTCAATAAATTGAAACTTGATTTCTTTGTGCCTGAAAAATATTCTTCTGAAATTCATCAGGGAATGAAAGTGAAATTCAGTCTGTCTAACAACGATAAATTGTACGATGCCACTGTAATGGCTACCGAACAGGGCATTGACGATGCTACCCGCAACCTGAAAGTTAGAGCGGTGGTTAATGTTCAGTCGAAAGAATTACTAGCAGGTGGATTTACCAACGTTCAACTTCGTATGCGTGAAAACAACAACGCACTGATGATTCCAACTCAGGCCATCATTCCGCAGGAAGAAAATAAAATTGTGATTGTGGCACGTGATGGAAAAGCCAAGTTTGTAAAGGTAAAAACAGGTGTCAGAAAAGCTTCGACCGTGGAAATAACAAAAGGAATTGTAATTGGTGATACCATTGTTACTTCCGGTTTACTTTTCCTGAAAGAAGGTGCTAAATTATCATATTCTAGTGTAAAATAACATGACCATATCAGATATTGCACTAAAACGACCTGTGGGCTCGATTGTGCTCAGCCTTTTGATTATTTTGCTGGGTGTGGTTGGCTATAATTTTCTGGCTGTGCGACTTTATCCGGCTATTGATCCGCCGGTAATTACCGTTCAGACATCCTATACCGGTGCAAATGCGGAAGTAATTGAATCACAAATTACTGAACCGCTCGAAACAACCATTAACGGCATTGAAGGGGTAAAGTCAATCACGTCACAATCTGCTCTTGGTATAAGTTCCATTACCGTTGAATTTGAGCTGGGCTCGGATTTGGAAAAAGCAGCAAATGATGTGCGTGATAAAGCTTCGCAAGCCACCCGAAGCCTGCCTCAGGATTTGGATGCGCCGCCAACTGTTACAAAAGCCGATGCCAACAGTGACCCAATGATTATGGTTGCCGTTCAGAGCAACACGATGGATCCATTGGAAATGAGCGATTATGCCGAAAATGTGTTACAGGAAAAACTGCAAACCATTCCCGGAATCAGTTCCATTATGATTTTTGGTCAGCAAAAACCGGCTATGCGCTTGTGGCTTAATCCGGCTAAAATGGTGGCCTATAATCTTACCGCTTCTGATATTGATGCAGCTTTAGCCAAAGAAAATGTGGAAATGCCGGGTGGTAAAATCCGGGGTAACTACACCGAATTGACAATCAAAACACGTGGACGATTATCAACAGAAGATGATTTCAACAACATGATTATCAAACAAACCGAAAATCAGGTGGTACGGTTGAGAGATATTGGTGAAGCAACGCTCGGACCTCAGAATGAAGAATCGGGTGCCAAGATAAATGGAAAAAACGGTGTAATGCTTGCTCTGGTGCCACTTCCGGGGGCAAACGATATACAGATTGCTGATGAGTTTTATAAACGTCTGAATCAGATTAAAAAAAATCTACCGAAAGGAGTGGAACTGAATATTGCCCGTGATAAATCAATTTTTGTACGTCAATCGGTAACCGATGTGGTTGAAACATTGCTTATTGCCATTTTTCTGGTAGTACTTATTATTTTTCTGTTTTTCCGAAACTGGATTATTGCTCTGCGACCATTGCTGGATATTCCAGTGTCGCTTATCGGAACGTTTTTTGTGATGTACATTTTCGGTTTTTCGGTGAATGTACTTACTTTATTGGGAATTGTATTGGCCACTGGATTAGTTGTGGATGATGGAATTGTAGTCACAGAAAATATCTTTAAACGTATTGAAGCGGGCATGGATAAGTGGAAAGCGGCTTTTGAAGGTACCCGTGAGATTTTCTTTGCGGTGGTTTCCACTTCGCTGACGCTGGCTATTGTATTTGTTCCGGTTATCTTTTTGCAGGGTTTTACCGGTCGTCTGTTCCGCGAATTTGGTATTGTGGTAGCCTGTGCTGTATTAATTTCTGCAGTCGTTTCACTAACTCTGACTCCGGTACTAAATGTTCTCTTAGGCGGTTCAAGCACACATCATTCAAAATTTTATGTTGCCAGTGAACCGTTTTTTGTGGGAATGGAAAAGAAATACCGTCGTTTTCTGACTTACTTTATTCAGAATAAATGGATTTCGTTTGCCATAGTTGGAATGTGTGTTTTGATCATTTTTACGCTATCGAAAGCACTAAATTCTGAATTAGCACCACTGGAAGATCACAGTTATGTACGTACTACCATTACTATGCCTGAGGGAACAGAATACAATACTACTTCAGCATTAATTGATAAATTAGCTCAACTAAATATTGATTCTATACCTCAATCGGGTTATGTATTGGCACGATATGGAGGAGGAAATGGAAGTTCGGCTGTGAATACCGGATTTGTTCTAAATTTTCTGACTGATGCGTCTAAACGTAAAGTTTCACAACAAAAAGTGTATGATAAACTTTCTAAACTTTATGCTAAAAATGCTGATGCCCGGGTTATTGCAGTTCAGGAACCTACCATTTCGACGGGTAATTCAAGAAGCTTGCCGGTTCAGTTTGTAATTCAAAATATTGATTTCCAAAAATTAAGGGAAGTTCTGCCTAAGTTTCTGGACGAAGCGCAAAATAGTTCCTTATTCAGTAATGTGGATGTGGATTTGAAATTCAATAAACCGGAATTGAATATATCTGTTGACCGTCTGAAAGCAAATAGCCTGGGAGTGAGTGAAAAAGATGTTTCGAATGCGCTGAATCTGGCTTATGCCGGTGGTCGTTACGGTTATTTCCTGAAAAACGATAAACAGTATTATGTTATTGGTCAGGTAGCTCGAGAAGACCGCAATGCACCAACCGATATTTCATCGCTCTATGTTCGATCGGTAAGTGGAAATATGATTCAGCTGGATAATATTGTTTCTGTAAAGGAAAACAGCAATCCGCCAATTTTATATCATTACAACCGCTATAAATCGGCTACCATTTCGGCCAATATGGCTGATGGAAAAACGCTTGGACAGGGAATTGCTGAAATGCAACGTATTGGTGAAAAATTGCTCGATTCTTCCTATGCAACAGCTTTGGCGGGAAATTCACGCGATTTTGCCGAGAGTAATTCCAATATCTCGTTTGCATTAATTCTGGCTTTATTGCTGATTTATCTTATTTTAGCGGCACAGTTCGAGAGTTTCCGCGATCCGTTTATCATTATGCTTACCGTACCCATGGCTATAGCAGGGGCTATGCTTTCACTCTGGATTTTTAATCAGACATTGAATATCTTCTCCGAAATCGGTATGATTCTGCTGATTGGTATTGTGACTAAAAATGGTATTTTAATTGTGGAATTTGCCAACCAGAAAAGGAAACTGGGCATGAACAAGCGTGTGGCTGCTTTCGAAGCTGCTTCGGCACGTTTTCGTCCCATTTTGATGACTTCGCTGGCAACCATGTTTGGTGCATTACCTATTGCATTTGCATTGGGAGCAGGAGCAAGCAGCCGTGCTTCATTGGGTATTGTAGTAGTTTGTGGTTTGTTATTCTCGCTGATTCTCACCTTGTTTGTGATTCCAATTATGTACATTACTATGTCGAGTAATTCTAAAAAAATAGTCGGACAATGAAAAATCTGAAATTAAATATTTTACTCGTTTTGGTTTGCCTCACTACTGTTGTTTTGGCTCAGAAGCTAACCATAGATGACGCCATCAGTATTGCTTTGAAAAATAATTTTGATATACGGGTGGCAAAGAATGACGCAGCTATTTCAAAAGTAAATAACACCCCCGGAAATGCCGGAATGTTACCAACGCTTGGAATCAGTGGCTCAGGAAGTTATGGGGTGAGCCAATCGACACAGAAATTGGGTACAGGAGTAGTCAATACTTATCCGGCACTCAGCAGTTCTTCTTTATCAGCAGGTTTGCAGCTTAACTGGACACTTTTTGATGGTGGAAAAATGTTTGTAACCAAAAGCAAACTCAATGAAATCCAGTCATTGGGCGAGATTCAGTTCAAAGAAAAGGTGTTGCAAACACTTTCAACTGTCATTTCAGCTTATTACGATGTGGTTCGTCAGAAACAGCAATTGAATTCAATCAATGAAATTCTGGAATTCAACCGAAACAGATTGTCGATTGCTCAGGCAGGTTTTAATGCCGGTTCATTGCTGAAAACTGATTTGCTGCAGGCCAAAATTGATTTGAATGTTACGAATGAAAATGCGATTAATCAACAATTTAATATTGATGAGGCGTTTAAATCTCTCAATTTGATGTTAGGGAGAAAGGGCGAAGAATCAATAGAGGTAAATGATTCTATTTTATTGAATTATAGTCCGGATAAAGCAGTATTGCAACAGAAACTAAATTCTTCAAACACGAGCATTCTCAGTTTTCAAAAACAAATTGATATAGCTCAGTTTACCCTGAAAGAAAACCGGACTTTGTATCTTCCCAATCTGAGTGTACGAGGTGGATATTATTTGTCACAAACAAATAATTCAGCAGGAACAATACTACAAAATAATGCTGTTGGTCCTCAGCTTGGTGGTTCGTTGGTCATTCCGATTTATAATGCAGGCGAAACCAAACGGAAAGAAACGGTTGCTCAAATTCAGAAAGAAACAGCTGAACTGGATTTGCAAAACATTAAATTGCAGGTAAATACAGCTTTGCTTAATACCCTGACTGAATTTGAGAATCAGCAAAAATTATTGAAGATTGAAGCCGAAAACAATGAACTGGCCAAAGAAAACCTTCAAATCAGTATGGAACGCCTGAAACATGGTCAGACTACTTCCACTGAGGTACATTTGGCACAGGAAAACTACGTGCAATCCAATACCCGCCTGATAAACTTCCGTTACAACCTGAAAATGGCTGAAACCCGGCTGAAACAATTGGTAGCTGATTTGTAAAATAATCATCTTTTATTTCACATTAATTTCGGATACAAACTCGGATTTTCATTGATTCTCGTTTTCTTTTCTCACTTATTAATGCCTAAATCCGAACAAATCCTATTTTAAGCTTGTTTTTAAATCATTTGTTGTATTATATTTGCGAAGTATTATTTACGGATAACAAATGATTCTGAAAAACTATTTAGTGTTTCCTGTTTTGCTCTTGTTTCTGAATTGCTTTTTCGCCGCTGTAAAAGCTCAGAATATCATCAAAGGGATAGTAACAGATTCAATAAGTAACGAGCCGCTTCCCTTTGTTTCCGTTACGCTAAAGGGCTCTACTCTGGGAATAATGACCGACAATACGGGGCGGTTCATACTGAAAGTTCCGGCAGCTCAACAAATCCTGACTGTTTCGTCCATCACCTATCGCGAGAAATCAATTTCGATCAGCAATACCAAATTAAATACGATAAAAATTCAACTCTTTCGTAAATCATATTCCATGTCGGAAGTGGTGGTTAAACGACGAAACTTGAGATATCGAAAAAAAGGCAATCCGGCTGTAGATTTTGTACGCAGAGTAATAGATTCTAAAAACCGCTATAATCCCCTCAATAAAGACTATTATCAGTTCGACCATCGCGAACAGATTGCCGTGGCTATTAATAATTTTCAGAAAGATAAAAACAAAATCCTGCTGAATAAATACGGCTTTCTGACCAATTATACAGACACTTCAGAGTTGTCGGGCAAAGCAATTCTTCCCATATCGGGCAAGGATATGATGGAGAAATACTTTTATCAAAAATCACCGCAGTTAGAAAAACGGATTTTACTGGCCAAAAAGAGTTCGGGGCTGGATGATTTTCTATCAGAAGATGGCGTGGATCAGTTCCTTAAGGAAGCTTTCAGAGATGTGGATATTTACGACAATGATATAAATTTGTTTCTCAAGCCTTTTGTCAGTCCTCTTTCGGTTGGTGGTCCCGATTTTTATAAGTATTATTTGCTCGATACGGTGCAGGTTGCAGGTGAGAAATGCATGGACTTGGGTTTTGTACCTTTTTCGCCTGAAGCAACAGGTTTTGTTGGTCATTTATTTATCACGCTCGATTCCACCAACTTTGTGAAAAAAGTAATCTTGAATCTGCCGAAAGGGATTAACCTTAATTTTGTTCAGAATTTGTCCATCGAGCAAGACTTTAACCGGGCGGCGGATGGCACCCGCTTGTTGATGAATGATAATATAGCGCTAGAGTTTTCACTTTTCCCAAAAGCGGATGGTTTTTATGCCAAACGAACTAATCTTTATACGCATCATTCATTCGATTGTCCAGCCGACAGAAGTATTTTCAGTCCTCTAAATACAAATATTAATTTAGCTGAATCATCAAAGAATATGGCTTCCGGCACGCTTCCTTCATCTGTCAATTCGGTAGGAAAGATGCTGAAAGAGTTGCGAAAGGATCCGTTTTACAATATCACCGAAAAAATCACATCGGCAGTTCTGACCGGATATATACAAACATCGTCAGTTGATAATAAATTTAGCTTTGGGCCTGTATATAGTACCGTCAGTGTCAATGCGGCGGAAGGATTACGATTGCGCTTAGGTGGGCTCACCACTGCCAACCTTAATGACCGCTGGTTTGCAAACGGGTATCTGGCATACGGATTAAATGACCATCAACTAAAGGGACTTGCTCAACTGGAATACTCTTTTATAAAAAAGGAGAAACAGGTGAATGAGTTTCCTGTCAATTCGGTGCGTGCGTCCTACTTTTTCGATTTAAACCGGCTCGGACAGAATTATTTATACACAACAGCCGATAATATTCTGTTGTCAATCAAAAGGTTGCCGGACGATAAGATTACTTTCCTTCGCAAAATGGAGTTGAGTTATAATCGTGAGTTTTATTCGCATTTCTCTGCCGGAATTGATTTTCGTTACCGTACCGAATTTGCTACGCCCTATATCTCTTTCGTTGACAATACTTCGGGACAATCGCTGAATTCATATTCCACGAGCGAACTGCAGCTTCGGTTGCGCTATGCTCCGGGTGAGAAATTCTATCAGAGTATTGGCCGACGTCGCACGTTTAAGCGTGATGTTCCGGTTTTTAGTTTGTCACACACCCTGGCGTTCAAAAATGTGTTGAATTCCGATTATTACTATAGTCATACAGAGTTTGGATACCAGCAACGTTTTTGGCTATCGTCTTTGGGTAATGTTAATGTAATTATCAAAGCCGGAAAAGTATGGTCTAAAGCTCCGTTCCCGCTTTTGATTATTCCAAATGCCAATCTGTCGTATACTACTCAATATGAGTCATATGCCCTAATGAACCCGCTGGAGTTTGTTACTGACCAGTATATTTCATGGGATCTGAATTACAATCTGAATGGCTTAATACTGAATCAGATTCCCTTACTCAAAACATTGAAATTACGTGAGAATCTTTCTTTTAGGGGGTTTTACGGAAATCTCAATAATCGGAATGATCCGACAGGGAGCAGTAATTTGTTTATATTACCTGCCGGAACCACCCAAATGGGAAATGAACCCTATATGGAAGTGGGAGTAGGGATATTAAATATATTCAAATTTCTGCGACTGGATTATATTTGGCGACTCAATTACTTGAATCGCCCTAATATCGAAAAAAGCGGATTGCGTTTTAATCTGGATTTCTATTTCTGATACGGTTAAAACAGTTTCATAGTTTTTTATCATTCAGCGAATAATGTAACTTAGCTCCTGGATGTGAACCTTATAAAATCACCTTCACTGTCTTTCCACCCGTCGTCAGCAGATAACACTGCCCTTTTTCGGCAGAAATGGATATTTTATCTCCTTCGGAAATAGAAGAATAGAGTTGTTTTCCATTAGTAGAAAAAATCATCAGTTTTTCACCCGCACTTAATCCTTCGACAATAATATACTGCTTATTCCCATACACTTTTACTCCATCTGACTTCAGATTTACAATAGCCGTAAAATTACTTTCCGACATCAGGCTAAAGTCTTTCCAGTTGGCCGAAATCTGATAAGCAATCAGCGAACCGATAGGTACAACTAACTGGCAGGTTGTTTTGTTAATCAATCCAAAAACATAGGCATCAATGGTGGGTGGGACCGGATTTACTATGGAAACTTTTTGTAAGTTAGTACAACTGTAAAATGCAGTACTGCCAATGCTTGTTACATTTTTAGGAATGATTATCTCAGTCAGACCGCTGCAGTATTCAAATGCATACGTTCCAATTGTTGTAACGGATGAAGGAATTTTAATCGAAGTCAGGTTCGTGCAACCATCAAAAGCTGAATAGTTTATACTTATTACTGTCGAAGGAATTACATATTGACCTGTTTTTCCTGCAGGGCAAATCTTTACCGAATCCATTGCATGACTAAATAAAACTCCATCAGCGGATGCATATTTTGTGTTTGCTGCATCTACATTTAATGCCGTCAGATTGGTACAGCCATAAAAAGCATAATCGCCTATCGAACTTAGTGAAGCCGGAATATTAATGCTACCCGTTAATCCGCTACAGTAATAAAAGGCATAGGTGCCAATTGCTTTTACGTTGCTTGGCAGTGTGTAACTACCTGTTTTACCTGCCGGACAAACCAGTAAGGTATCCTGTGCTTTATTAAACAGAACGCCGTTGTTTGAAAGATATTTTGTATTTGCCGCATTCACTTCGTATGCCGATATTGCATTACAGCCATAAAAAGCATAGCTTCCAATCTTATTTACCGAAGCCGGAATAACCAAACTTCCTGTCAGTGCACTGCAATTGTAGAAGGCGTAACTGCCAATGGCTTTAACGGTGGAGGGAACAGTGAAAGCTCCGGTTTTCGCTCCGGGACAAATATGCAAGGTGTCCTGATTTTTACTGTATAGTGCATCGTTATTCGATGAAAAAAAAGTATTCAGTGGATCAACCTGAAAGGATATCAGCTTATTACATTCGAAGAAAACATACGAACCAATATTAATGGTAGCTTTTGGAATAATAACTGCACCATTGAGCCCACTACAACCATAAAAAGCACCATCCGAAATAGTAGTTACCGAAGCAGGAATAGTTATTCCTCCGGTTAGTCCGCTGCAATAATAAAAGGCATAACTGTCAATCGTTTTTACCGACGAAGGTATTGTCAATGAGCCGGTTAATCCGGTACAATAATCGAATGCCGAAGCACCTATATATGTTACAGTTATAGGAATATTAAAAGCTCCTGTTTTTGCACTTGGACAAATAAAGAGTGAATCCTGTTTTTTATTGAAAAGTATCCCATTAGTTGACGAATAGCGTGTATTCGCAGCATCCACCGAATAAGCAGATAATCCTGTGCAACCGTAAAGTGCATAAGTTCCGATAGCTGTAACCGAAGCGGGCAGGCTGAAAGTTCCGGTTAATCCGTAGCAATAATATAATGCTGACCCACCAATCGATTTTAAAGTAGTTGGGAGTTTTATGGAGGCTAAGGTCGATTTATAAGTAATGGTATTGGCATTATAAAAAGCACAAAGCGGAAGTTCATTGGCAGGGTAGGTGAGAGAGACACCTGAATATGTTCCGGCTGTGCCGGTATACGCTTTAATGGATGCTGTGCTAAGGTCAATGCTGGCTAAAACCGATAGATTATCGCGCATAAACACGAAATCACGTGCATCAATACTTCCTGAAACGCTAAGTGTAGTAGTGCTGCTAGTTTCTGCAGTAGTAAACAGGGTATTTAATGTTCCTGCAGTGACAACATTGACAGTTTTAATTTGACTATGTATATTTATAAAAACAAGGCAAAATAATAATACTATATTGAGTTTCTTCATAAAGATTTTTATCAGTTAAAATACTTAGACTAAAAATGTTTTATCAACAAATGCCTGAAAATTGTCTTTGTATTGATCCCCGATTGGTATATATACTTTCTGATCAAAAATTATCCGGCTGCGTTCAATCACTTTTACTCGTTCCAGATTGACAATAAACGAACGGTGAACCCTCATAAATTTATCTTTCGGAAGTTGCTCTTCAATCACTTTCAACCGTATAAGGGTGGTTATTGGTTTGTCGTTAATCAGGTGAATCTGAATATATTCGTTTGCACTTTCGATATATTTTATTTCCGACAATAGTATTTTTACCAGTTTGTAATCCGATTTTACAAACAGACAATCCTGTGTGGTTTGCAGCGTTTCGCTCTGTTTTTGATTCAGGTCAAACCAGGTTTTAGCTTTGCTGGCTGCTTTCAGAAATACGGAATAACTGATGGGTTTCAGAATATAATCCATTGCATCTACTTTAAATCCTTCGATTGCATACTCGCTGTAGGCTGTTGTGAAGATAATCTGTGGTTTGTTAACCAGCGATTTCACAAAATCCATACCGTTAATATCGGGCATATTGATATCAACAAACATAAGGTCAATCTCGTTATTCGTCAGAAAATTCATGGCCTCAAACGCACTCTGACAAAGTGCCACCAGTTCTAAAAATGGTGTTTTCTCAATATAGGACTTGATTTGCTGTAAAGCAAAGGGTTCGTCATCAATGGCTATACATTTTATTATCATAAACCGGAATTGTTAGAAATACTTCAAATGCTTTATCGTTCTCAATTATATTCAATGTGTAATCTTTTGCAAACAGCAGTTCCAGACTTTTACGGATATTAGTTAAGCCAATGCCCGAGTAGCTTTTATCGAAATTTTCTTTCACCCGTTGTTTGCTGTTTTTTATCACACAGCTCAGATGATCTTCGGCCACTTCTATTTTAAAGTTTACAAATGAATTGGCCTGATAACTCACACCGTGCTTAAATGCATTTTCCAAAAATGAAATAAACAACATGGGAGGTATCTGAATGTCGGGTATATTTTTAGGTACATCAATCGAAATTTTCACTTTTTCGGAAAAACGTAATTGCATCAGGGTGATGTAACTCTCAATAAATTCAATTTCTTTTTTCAGGCTGGTTTGTCCGTGTGCTGTATCATAAAGCAGATATCGCATCAGGGTCGAAAGCCGAATGATGGCATCTTTCGCTGTTTCGGTATTTATATCCACCAGTGCATGAATATTATTCAGGGTGTTCATAAAGAAATGCGGACTCACTTGATGTCTGAGCAGTGCAATTTCAGTTTTCAGCTGCTCTTTTTCCATGTCTTTACGCCGATCTTCTTCTTTGAGCCATTGTGACAGCATTTTAAATGATGTTCCGGCTGCTACAACGAGAATGGAAATAATCAGGTTGTCGGTGAAAGTCATGAAAATTGATTTCGATTCGGGTTGTTCCGGTGTTCTGAATCCCATGGGTGCAGGCATTTTACTTCCCAGTTCCATGGGTGGCATACCCGGTCCCAGATCCATACGTGGCATCGACAGTGGTTGTGGTGGCATGATGAAGATCTGTATCGTAATAATAATTCCAATGATAATCAATACAGCTGCCAGGGTGGCAGTTATGTACGAAACATATTTTTTTCGGAATAAAATTTTGGGGACGAAAATATATGCATTGAGAATGAAAATAACAAGAAATGAAAACATCCGTATCCATTCACCCACGACTTTACTCCAGTCGATCGTATTGAACATTCTGTTCTGAAAAAATGGTATGGAAAAAATCCCTAACCAAATCATTGCAACTACACTGATTTCGATTACATTGAAATTAGATGATTTTGCCTGAACGTATTTCATTTTGCTTGCTTTTAGTCAAAAAAATAGGGGAAGTAGTTAGCTTCCCCTACAAAGATATTGATTTATTCTTTAATTCTGATTATCGGGGTGTTTTCAGATAAAAAATTGAATTAATCTGATTATTTATGGCTGTAGATATAAGCTGAAACTTTGTCTACTATGTCAGTTGCAAAGTATGCTTCACGTATGGTTGAAAACACAGAACTGATATCATTAACTGTGCTGCCCAATAAGTCTTTGATAGTAGTTGTTGTTCCATCATCAAAGGTAATTTTAATGGTGCGCGTATTCTTAGTGATAGTCGATTCGTCGGTCGAAGTAGAAGCAACGGTTACAATTTCAACTTTTGAATTATTTTGTAATACACCATTAAGTAATACTTTAGCACTGTCTAAGCTGGTAGGACCAGCCGTCCGAATAATTTCAACATTACCAATAGTCAAATCGTATAGTTTTTCACGGAATCTTGAACTAGAGCTTGTACGGGTTGCCGTATATTTTTCCTGATATAGGGTCTGACCGGCTTTAGCAATGTTGTAAATCGAAACAATGGTATCACCTGTACTGTATGAAGTGCTTACATCATAGCCGTTTGCAAAAGCGAAACTGGAAACAAATTTATAACCCGAAGCTTCATGATTTGAAGTAACGATACCTAAACTTCCTACATCTGTTCCGCTTATTTTGATGCTTGAATTCATTTGATAATCAAACCAGTAGCTTCCCGGACGATATTGCTGATACCAACGTTTGTAATTATTCACATCAACTACATAATTGTTCGTCAGAGTAGTGTCAGCTACAGAATAATGTAATAAATTCCATGGATTCTTGATTTTCGATTCTGGTAAGCGCAAAATAAAATCAGTACTGGTTTCTGTTGTCGACATTTGGAAGAACGAATTCAACGGAACATGTTTGCGGTAGTTTAATGCTGCTTTATAGTCCCAAACTCCTGCAACATCGGCTAAACCGAAACTTACTGAAGCCGTGTCGAATGGCATAAAAATTCCCTGTGTTTTGCTTGCTGATACAGCTGAAGAACTCGATGATGAGAGAAGTTTATAACCTGTCGACGAAGTGATAGTGTTCAATGCAGCCTGTAACGACTGCGCACTAACAGTAATTGATGTTTTCAAAGATTTGTTGCTACTCAGTTCATCTTGAGTAGTACAACTCCAGGCAACGAAACTTAGCAAAGCTAATCCTAAATAAATTTTTTTCGATTTCATAAACATGTTTTTTTAAATTAATTACTAGTTATTTCTTTTGACCTTAAATAATTGCTTTTAAATTGTGATGCAAATATATAAGAGTACAAACTAATAAAAAAATAGTTTCAGTGAAAAGCCATAAAATTTAAGTAGAATACAGTTATAAAACCACTAAAGCTCAGGGATTTTAGCTTCATTGATAATTCATTGGTCAAATTGGCAATTATTTTTAAGGAGGGATGGTTTAGGTTATATCTTCATCAGCCTCTGTATCAATATGACTGGCATCTTCCGGTTCAGCATGGATATACACTTCACTACGTGGAATCTTTGATTTGATTTTAGTTTCCATTTTGTCACATACTTCGTGAACTTCACGTAAACTCAAATCGGGATTAAAATGCACATTAAACTTGATAAAGGTATCGGCACCCGCTGTACGGGCTTTTAAATGATGGTATCTCAGTGCTTCCGGAAATTCTTTTAATACATCACGTACAATTTCTTTGGTGTTGGCAGGCGATTTGTCGAGCAATACATCGATGGCTTTTTTGCCTAACTGGTACGAAACATATAGCACGATTACGGCAACAAATAAAGCTGCAATCGAATCTGCATTTTTCCAACCCAGAAACTGATAAGCTAGTAAACCAAACAATACAACTGTTGAACTCCATATATCGGTGGAGAAATGCAATGCATCTGCCTCAAGCGCCTGACTGTTATGTTTCTTTGCTACGCGAGACAGTGCCCTGGAACGGGTAAAATCAATAATAATAGAGCTAATAACTACTATATAACTCCAGTAGGTTACTTCGATATGAATGTTACCGGATGTAAGTCGGTTAATAGCTTCATAAATTATCCAGACACAGGTAACCAGCAACAGGATCGTTTCAATTAGTGCCGATAGATTTTCCACTTTCCCATGTCCGTAATTATGCTCCCGGTCGGCAGGTCGGTCGGATACTCTAACCGAGAAATAGGTAATCATGGCGGCAACCATATCGAGTGCAGAGTGCAAGGCTTCGGATATTATACCCAAACTCATGGTGCTAAGTCCAATTATCAACTTAAAAGCCGTAATAAAAATAGCTGCTACTACCGAACTTAAAGCAACTCTTTTCTTTTCATGCATACTGAAATTCTAATTGGTTGGTTTAAAAATGAATCACCAAAATTACTGAAACAAATTAGTACATTGCAGAAAAATGTCAACTAATTACGGTCATCTGTATAATTTAGAACCATTGAATATAACAAGACAGGTGATTTAATGTTTTCGATTTATTAAATCTATTAAAACAAACTTTGTTGATTCAGTTCAGGATAGTCAACTGGCAACCATATATCCGGAATATTGCGGTTCGCAAGTGATTTTGAGGCTATTCTACTAATGCTATGCGCTTTCATTAGGCGTTCGTCGAATGGTTTCATTAATTGCATTATTTGTTCTGACCTTAAATCGGGTGTCAGCCACTGCTGCGCTTCGTTGGTTGAAAGTATCAACGGCATACGTTTCTTCTGGTTGTGAATCATCTCCATGAGCGGATTGGCAGCTGTAGTAACAATGCTGAAAGTGTTGTGTGTTTTAGCTGTTGAACTATCAAACCACGAATCAAATACCGAACCCAATAAAAATCCGGCATTGTCAGCGGGCTGAATGAAATAGGGATATTTCGTCCCTTTATACTCACGCCACTCATAAAAGCCATCTACAGGCACGATGCAACGATTAAAAACGATATTCTGTCTGAACGATGGTTTTTCAAAAATCGTTTCTGCTTTGGCATTCAGTGTTTTTGATTGGATGTCGTTGGCCTTTTCAGTATCATTTACCCAGTTTGGAATCAAGCCCCAATCAAGCATTTCAATTCCATTTTCTTTGATTACCGGCAACGAAGGATGCACGAAACCATTGATCATGTAAAAATCGGGAAAATCTGGAAGCATTGGATTTTTTCTTTTCTTCTGATCAGGATTGGGCAGACTGTTATAGTACTGCTCGATGGTCATAAGCACTCCTTTACGCGTAATGGCAACAGTGAAACACATTTTCAATAATCTCAGGTTTGCAATTCAACTTGCAATGTTGTTAACTAGGAAATAAATAATGTGGTATTATTCAATTTGATGACCTTTATAAATAGTTTGCGGATGGAACTCTCCGACTTGATGCTTAGTACCACCTCTGTGCTATTGTTTAGATAAAGAAACCTATATAATCTTTTAAGAATTATTCCGATTGTGGCACTGAACCGTCAAATTGTCGCCATTTCCAAACAGCATTTTTTTTGATCAAAATAGCGCTAAACCGGTACGGAGTTATTTTTTGACCTCCTTTATGGAAGTTGACAATCATTTTTCCATCAACAAATACCCAGGCGGTTGTATTGTTAGCATCAATGTCAATTCTATTCATTTCCCAGGAGAAACCGGCAAAACTTGAAAGCTGTCCCAACCATTTCTTTATATCAACTTTCCCTTTATTAATTTCACCTCTGGCAGAGCCAATAAGCATAATACCTTCCGAATCATCGAACATGTTCATTAGCTTTTCCACATCTCCGCTTTTACAGGCAGTATTCCATGAATTTAATGCCTCAGTAATTTCAATTTTCAGACTATCATTAGCGCTTTGTGCCATGATAGGATTTAATATAACTGAAAACAAAGTCACAACTACAAATCGAATTAAAAAGTTCTTTTTCTTTTTCATTTTTATTTTAGTGTTTTAGTGTTTTAGTGTTTTTGCGCCATAAAGCGCTAAAAGTAAGGATTTATTCTGAAATACAAAAAAATGAACACCATATTTTATGCAACTCTCTCTCCTCCGCTGCCGAACGATTCTATCGTGTGGCATTTTTGCTTAAAAATAACTTCAATTCAATATTTTAGTTGGTTGAACTCCACGGATACAATCCGCGCGGGAGCAGAGTACAATTTCTCACCTAAGAGATATGATTTCGCTAACAAGAGATATGATATCGCTAACACGAGAAATGATTTCGCTAACACGAGAAATGATTTCGCTAACACGAGAAGCGATTTCTTAACCAAGAGATACGTTTTCGCTATCACGAGAAGCGGTTTCTCAATCAAGCGATACGATTTCGCTATCAATTGATACGATTTCTCGTCAAAAAAAGAGCTGCACAATAGGCTGTGTAACTCTTTTTACTTCTTATTCGGGGTGCGACTTAAAGTCGCACTCCTAATTTTATTATTCTTGCTGCTCTGCGATTCTTGGCAAGCCAAGCGGCATCATGTGGCAAAATCTTTATTTATACCACGCGATGATAATCGCGCGGTAGTAGTGTCAGCGGTTAGGGCTTTTTTGTTGTTTTACTTTGTCTTGAAATTCATAGTCAATATAACTAAAAAATAAATGTCCGAATAGTTAACACTCTTTATGTCGAGTTTGAGATATATTTAATTGTAACTTGTTGTAATACTTCATGTAAATAATACAAGAAACAAAAACAATAAAAATACACTCAATGGTATAAATGATATTATTATAGAGATATGTCTGTATTTGTCAAATATTGAGTGACCAAAATTTATTAGTGAGATAAAAATTAGTGGTATAATATTAATAAATCCAAATATAATGAGCGTTAATATCCAATTTCGAGGATTGTCGAATAGAAAAATTGACATAAAAAAAAGTAAAGGCCATATAATTAAGCTTGACCTAAAACTAATTAATATAATCCGTTTATACCATGCAGGTTTATTGTCATTATTTACTTTTCTTATAAAGTTGTCAATTCTCATATTCTTTATTTTTTTAGCCTTACCGCTAACATCAATATATGCGCTATTCTGTTTAAATTTACGCTATAGAATAGCGCATATATTTACTGTCTGAGCTTGACTTTATTAATTTTCCCTCCAAAGATAAGCGTATTTTTTCACATACAGGCTTGCTTCAACAAAAAAGAGCTGCACAATAGGCTGTGCAACTCTCTGTTTGTTATTCGTAGCACGACTTCAAGTCGTACTACGAATTTTCTTGTTCCCCTTTGGGGGGTTAGGGGTCATTTCACCGGCTCAATACCGAATGTAAATCCGCCTTTTACGCGTTCAATCAGTTCGGGCAGGATGTCGGTATATTCGCCCACGATACCGAAATCGGCAAAGTGGAAGATAGAGGCTTTCGGGTTATGGTCGATAGCAATGATTTTTTCGGATTCTTTCATACCGGCAATGTGCTGAATAGCTCCCGAGATACCTACGCCCACGTATACTTTCGGACGTACGGTTTTACCGGTTTGTCCTACCTGACGTGCATATTCCGAGAAACCTTCGTCCACCACCACGCGGCTACAAGCCCATTCGGCTTTTACACCTTTTTCTTTCAGTGCTTCGGCCAGTTTCTTGATTAATTCCAGTCCGTCGCTGGTAGTTCCACGTCCGCCGGCAATGATTATATCTGCATCGAACAGATTTACAGAATTACCTTCACCACGAACGGTTTGAAGAATTTCTACTTTAAACTCGTCTTTCGTTAGTTTTGGTTTGAAAGTGGAAACCACTCCGGTGCGTCCTTCCACTTTAGCAGGCACTTCGAAGGTTCCCGCACGGGCAGTTGAGATTTGCGGATAAACGAAACCAAGAATGGTTGCCAGTTTACTTTCGCCATACGTTGGGCGGCGGGAGTGAAGAATCGGTTTGTTGATTACTTTTTCCTTGCGGTTCACATATTCGCCAATTTCCAGTCCGGTACAGTCGGCAGTTACGCCACTACCGGTTTTCACACCAATACGCGGAGCCAATTCACGACCCGAAGTGGTAGCGGCAAACAGCGCAATTTCAGGATTACGTTCTTTAATTACCTGCGCAAATATAGATGAGAAAGGCAAAACAAGGTATTCGGCCAGTTTGGCATCTTCCACCACAATCACTTCGTCCGAACCGTGCTCGAACAGCGTTTGTGCCTGATCGGCTACATTGTGACCAATAAGCAGGGTCATGATTTTTGTTCCTTCGCCTAACTGATCGGCTAAGTGACGTGCCGGAGTAAGCAATTCGATGGACGGACGGGCTATTTTACCATTAGCAATTTCAGCCCAGGTCAGAATTCCTTTTGCACCGTTGCGGTTATCGTAGAATGGAAATTCAGGTTTTTCAGCCACTTTCTTTTCCGCTTTCTCTTTCTTTTCCAACACGTTGGCACCTTTGGCATAATTTGCCAGCAGGCTATCCACCAAAGCAGCTTCGTTATGTCCCTGCGACATGATAATCGGAGCGCGTTCGCTCACAATGTTTACCACACCGGCCACAATGGTTGGCGAACCGCCCAAACCGATTTTCTCAGTTCCCAGACCAATATCGTCAATGCCAAACACAGTCACTTTGGCATTGCGGGCTTTGATAGCACCTGTCAACGAAGGTTTGCGTGGAGGAATTCCGGTTGGAGTAAGTGAAATGGTACAAGGCATAGGTAGTTTCATCATCTGATAACCACCTTCGATAATACGTTTGGCAATCACATTGCCTTCGCCGTCGGCTTTCACGCTTTCAACAAATGTTGCTTGCGGAATACCAATGTTTTCAGCCACCTGCGATGGAACGTGCGCTGTATCACCGTCGCTGGTCTGACGACCGGCCAGAATGATAAACGGTTCTTTCGAATCTTTAGTGAAACCTAAATGTTTCAGCATGGTCGAAATAGCCAGACCGGTGGCGTAGGTATCACTACCGCCCAGTTTACGGTCGGAGAGTAGAAATGCTTCGTCGTAACCCATCGAAATAGCAGTTTTAAGCGCTACTTCGAATGAACCCGGTCCCATGGAACAGGCAATCAGACGAGCATCGGGATATTGTTTCTTGAGTTGTAATCCGGCTTCAAGACCAAACTGACAGTCGATATTGATAATCGACTTAGCTTTCGTACGGTCCATTAATCCATCGTCTCCCATGCGCATTTCGGTTGGGAGCGGAACTTGTTTTATTAAACTTATAATTGTAAGAGCCATTTTAAATTTAGTTAGAAAGTTTTAAAAGTTGAAAGTTCATAAAGTAACCTCTTTTTCCCCTCGCCTAAAGGAGAGGGGTTAGGGGTGAGGTGTTACATATTTTGAAAATCAGGACCGTTGCCACCGTTTGGAACACTCCAGGTAATTCCATCGCCCGGTGTTTTAATATCGCAGGTTTTGCAATGCATACAGTTTTCGGCATGAATACGCAATTCCTGATGTCCGTTTTTGTCGGTATGCAGTTCGTACACTTCTGATGAACAGAAGAACTGACACGGTGCGCCATATTGTTTGATATTGATGGCAGCAAACGATTCAGGATTGTTGATTTTCACGTGTGCCACCTGTTCTTCATCGTGGTTTACACCCGAGAAATACACATCGGTAGCTTTATCAAAAGTCAATACTTTATCAAAATCAAGTTTATTTTTAAATCTTTCTTTAAATGGTTTTCCTTTGAAATCAGCCAGCGTTTTAGTGGCATCTTTGTCGGGATGCGATTTCAGACGACCGCAGAAACCTGCACCGCCGGTGATTAATTGCGTAGCAAAATGCAAACCTCCAATGATTAATCCTTTCGAAAATCCCTGACGGAAATTACGAACCGGATATAAATCTTTGTAAATTACGCTGTCTTTAATCGAAGCTTCGTAAGCCGAAAGTGTTTTTTCGGAGAAATCATTTTTGCTCAATGCTTCAGCGGCTGTTTTGGCAGCCAACATTCCTGAAGTAATGGCCAAATGAACACCTTTCAAAGCAGGCATAGCTACTAATCCGGCACTGTCACCCACAATCATTGCATTGTCGGTATATAATTTAGGGATAGAATACCAACCGCCTTCGGGCAATGTTTTTGCACCATACTCAACCAGTTTTCCACCTTTGAGGTATTTCGCAATAAACGGATTGGTTTTCCATGCCTGGAATGCAGTGTGAGCATCGAATGTAGGATCTTCATATTCCAATCCAATTACAAGCCCAACTGCTACTTTATTATCTTTCAGACCATACACAAAGCCACCGCCGAATTCTTTTAAATTCAAGGGATAACCCATGGTGTGATATACTTCACCCGCTTTGATATTGCCTTCGGGCACAGTCCATAATTCTTTTACACCCAGGGAATAAATCTGACAGTTTTTATCTTTTTCCAGATCGTATTTGGCAATAAGTTGTTTAGCCAGACTTCCGCGTGTTCCTTCGGCAAAAATGGTTAGTTTTGCTTCAATGCGATTTCCTGCCTGAAAATTTTCCATTTGGTTACCGTGGTGATCCACACCGGTATCAATGGTTTTGGCACCAATTACTTTTCCCTCTTTGTACAGAATTTCGCTAACTGCAAAACCTGTATAGATTTCCACGCCTTTTTCTTCGGCTTTTGTAGCCAAAAAGCGACAAACCTGACCCAATGAAGCAGTGTAATTACCTGCATTGCTCATGTAAGGAGCATGAACAGGCAATTTAAACGAACCATTTTCGCTCAGTAAAACGGTTGAATCGGTTTCTACTTTGGCGTTGAATGGAATTTCGCTGAAATCAATATCCGGTAGTAAGGTTTTGAAAACATCGGCTTTAATTACAGCACCCGAAATAATGTGGCTTCCGATAGAACTTCCTTTTTCTATTATAAGGATTCTTTTGTTTAGCCCTTTTTGTTTCAATATGTCAGCCAGATGTATTGAAGTTGCTAAGCCCGAAGGTCCGCCTCCAATAATTAAAATGTCCGTTGAAACGGTTTCAACATTACTCATTGTTTTTGAATTATATGATTATATTATATTATTTTATTTTGGGTTGTAAATACTTGCAATATTACCCTGATAAATCGTTTATATACAGCTTATTCTGAAACGAACTCCGTTTTTTTTTATTTTTTATATAAGAGGGTAAAGAGTTTCTCAGGAAGAACTATATACGGCTACAAAAGTATACATTTTCCTGAATAATTTAAGAGATAGCTGATTTAATTTCAAAAAGTTCAAAGGATTTTTTTTTGAATTAATCGTTAATGAAATTCTTTTTTTGCAATGTAGAGATTGCAATTTTAAATTTCGGTACAAAAGTAATTTAAAAAATTAGGTCTTTTGACTTGAATATGATTGTTTTAGTATTAAAAAACATTAAATTAAACAGGTTTATTCGACATTTGTGCAACAAAATTGACTTTTAATGTGTTTCGTATTTCGTTTAGCTAAAAAATGACCGTGTGCGAACACGAAATACAAAACCTGTAGGCCAAAACATCTAACAACGATATTTTTCCGTATCTTTGCACAAAATCGTATCCTTCAGGTTTAAGTTTGAGCTTGTGAAAGATGTATGGATACGACTAATATTCTATGACATTTGATAAATTAGATCTTATTGAGCCGATCTTAAACGCTCTTCAACACGAAGGCTATACTCAGCCAACTCCCATTCAGGAAATTGCTATTCCCATTGTTCTCCAAGGTAAAGACTTATTAGGTTGCGCACAAACCGGCACCGGAAAAACGGCTGCTTTTGCCATTCCTATTCTGCAACAACTTTACCGAAACCGCGAAAATGATAAAATTCACCGTAAAATAAAGGTTTTAATCGTAACACCTACCCGTGAACTGGCCATACAGATTGGCGAAAGTTTTGGCGCTTATGGTCGCTTTCTAAGGTTTCGTCATGCCGTTATTTTTGGTGGCGTTCCGCAAAATCCACAGGTCAATACACTGAAAGCCGGTGTTGATATTTTGATTGCCACGCCCGGTCGTTTGCTCGATTTGCAGAGTCAGGGTTATGTAAAACTCAATGAACTCAGCATTTTTGTCCTTGACGAAGCGGATCGTATGCTCGATATGGGCTTTATTCATGACGTGAAAAAGCTGATTAAGCTCATTCCTGCTAAACGTCAATCCTTGTTTTTTTCGGCCACTATGCCCGATTCTATTCGTGTGCTGGCCGGAACCATTCTCACCAATCCCGAAGAAGTAGCCGTTACGCCTGTTTCAACGACTGCCGAAACAATTCAGCAGGAATTGTATTATGTGGATATGGCTGATAAAAAAGATTTGCTCATTCACATACTTCAGGATAAGAAAATAGCTACAGCCCTGGTTTTTACCCGTACTAAACATGGTGCAGATAAAGTTCAACGTCTGTTGTCGAAAGCCAATATTAAAACGGAAGCCATTCACGGCAATAAATCACAGAATGCCCGTCAGAATGCCTTGCGCAATTTTAAAGAACGTACAACACGGGTTTTGGTTGCTACCGACATTGCTGCCCGTGGAATTGATATCGACGATTTGAATCTGGTAATCAATTACGAAATACCGAATATTCCGGAAACATACGTTCACCGCATTGGTCGGACGGGTAGGGCAGGACTCGATGGAAAAGCTATATCCTTTTGCGATGTGGAAGAACTGGAATACCTGCGCGATATTCAGAAACTGATTTCGATGGAAATACCGGTAGTAAAAGCTCATCCCTACGAAGCTTCATTTGAACTGACCGACAGAAAATCGAAAGTAAAACCCAAAGTGGCACAACGAGGCAAAGGTTCGGGTATTGATCCCGGTAAAGGCAAACGTCGTATGCCCAGCGATCGCAACCCGGGTAAACCACAATCGCAGAAAACTCCGGTTTCGACTGCTGCTAAATCGGAAAGTACCGGCAAGAAAGTGTTTGTGTTGAAATCGGTTAATAAATAATCAATTTTCAATAGTATTTGCTGCTTAAAGCAGCCTAAATGAATTTGAAAATATTCCGGGCTTTAGTCGAATTGAGAAATCTATTTTGCTAAAGCTCTTTTTTATTTATCTTTGCAACCATGAACATGCTTCACAAAGACATAAAAACTTACAGTTTTGCCGAAATGGCACTGCAATATTCGGATTTTGCGTTGAAGCGGATGGATGATATTTATCGCAGTACCCATGGTGCTCCTGATGTTCCACACCGACATGATTATTATAGCATTGTCTTTATTGAAAATGGGGAAGGCGTTCATATTGTTGATTTTACGGAATATAAAATTGAAGATCACACAATTTATTTTATTCAACCGGGGCAAATGCATCAGGTAATTTTCACCACAGAACCAGTTGGTTGGGTGATTACGTTTACCGAGCAGTTTCTGATTAGCAATTCCATTTCGGAGAAAATGATAAACGATATTTATTTGTTCAACGATTATGGTCAGTCGCCACCGCTGCCAATATACGAACGTGATTTGCCTGTTTACAAAAGCCTCATTGAACAAATGAATTTTTTCTCATCTTCATTGGAGTCATACACACTCGAAGCGGTAGGTTCGTTGCTGAAACTATTTTTGATTCAAAGCAATAACCATTGTTCGTTGCACAAAAGTGATAATCCACAGCTGCTCGAAACCAGTAATTACCTGTTGCGGGCCTTTAAACAGTCCTTAAATAAACACTATGCTAAAGCGCACATGGTGTCCGATTATGCCGATGAACTATCTGTAACGGCAGATTATCTCAACAAAACCGTAAAAAATATTACGGGAAAATCAGCTAAAGAACACATTCAGGCTAAACTGATTATTGAAGCTAAACGCTCCCTGTTATTTAGCAATATCAGCGGAAAAGAACTCTCTTATGAACTTGGCTTTGAAGAATCGGCTCATTTCAATAACTTTTTCAAGAAAATTACCGGTCAAACTCCCACCGAATTTCGTGTTTTAGCGCGACAGTCCTGATTTTTGCAATCATTCACCCGATTTTGTTATTTCCGGAGGCTTTTTGTCGCCGTATCTTTGTCGTATCAAATTGAAAGAAGATTTTCAATTTATAATATGACAGATTATGAAGACAATTTTGCATAAATCAGAATCTCGCGGACATGCCAATCACGGTTGGTTAGATACGTATCACAGCTTCAGTTTTGCTAATTATTACAATCCCGAACGGGTTCGGTTTGGTGCTCTTAGAGTGTTGAATGATGATATTGTAGCTGCCGGTGAAGGTTTTGGAACTCATCCCCACGATAATATGGAAATCATTTCTATTCCACTCCGTGGCGATCTCGAACATAAAGATAGCATGGGAAACCAGGGTGTTATAAATACAGGTGAATTACAGGCGATGAGTGCCGGAACGGGTATTTTTCACAGCGAATTCAATAAAAACAAAGATAAAGATATTAATTTCCTTCAAATATGGGTTTTGCCAAATAAGAAAAATGTAAAGCCGCGATACGAACAGATTTCATTAGTTGATATTGAGAAATCCGATGAATTCTATCAGGTTCTTTCGCCAAACCCAAATGATCAGGGGGTATGGATACAGCAAAATGCCTGGTTTCATATGGGCGATTTGTCAGAAGGCTGGGAGGGAAGCTACGAACTGAAAGATAAGCATAACGGAGTGTATTTCTTTGTAATTGAAGGTTCATTGACCGTTGCCGGACAAAAACTCAATAAGCGTGACGGACTTGGAGTGAGCGAAACCGATAAAATTGACATTAAAACGGATAGAATTACGAAACTGTTAGTAATGGAAATACCAATGCAGTAAGCAGTTATTAATGAACAGAAAACAAACAAGT
>JBAWXD010000017.1:0-33814 GCA_037144275.1 Paludibacter sp.
ACCTAATGGTACGGATGGGCAAATTACCGAACGATGATGGCAAAACACAACCGAAAACCACCACCCGAAAGTTTGCATTGATGATTGCAAAACTAAGCTAAACCAACCTTAGATTAATATATTGTTGATTTGGTTTGACAAGGCCTTCTAAAAATTTTTCTGGATTTTCAATGTTGAAATCTTTGGCAAATTGAATCAGGAACTTATCCATATACTCGTTTTGTTTACTTTTGTACAAAGCTTTCTGTTCTTCAGTTTGAAGTAATACATCGCGTAATGCAAAAATACAAGCCCTTGTTGATATTGAGTTTGAAAATGATTCAAATAATAATTCGTCTTTTAATAATTCCATAATGTTTATTTTTTAGTTTTTATAGCTACAAATATCCAACGGTATCCGCTTAATCAATCAGTTTAAATTCAATTTAAATATCATATAATAACAAAATCCGACTGCGCTTCTATAACGAAGCACAATCGGATATATTTGTTTCTGTAGGAGTTATATATGGTTTATTAACGGATGAATAATTTCAAGGATTAAATAAAAAGTTATTTGAATCTGATTTGTAAGTTCAGTTTAAAGAAAAGTTGTCCGTTCTCTTCATAAATTTTCCCGAATTCATGTCTTGTACTGCTTGCAGTCTCAAGTTTAGTGTTCGCAAATAAATAGTCTTCAAATTGATTCCGGTTGTAAATGTGATAACACAAAACATCTCCGTTTTCTTTCACAATCAAATAGCCTCCGGTTGCATCGTAAATACCAGTCCAAACTTTTGACGGTGTCATGCCTAAAGCAACATCTGTCAAAAAACGTTTGATTTTATATTCGTAGAAAGTGTGTGCAAAACTTGTATCGTAATTTAATGGATTGACCTTGTTGATATTCGTAGTCAATTCTTCAATCGTACTTAAATTTGAAGTGAAAAATGTTTTGATAATTTCTGCCAAGATATTCGGTAAAAGACTATCAATAAGTACTAAGTTATTTTTGAAAACGCTTTGTTCAAGAGTAGTGTAAGTCAGAATTCCACCCATTTCATTAATAGCTGCGATTCTGTCTTTTATTTTACTTCTAGTTTCAATTTCGTTTGTGGAAGCAATTACTTCTGGTGTCGGGTTGAAGCTTTCTAATTTATAAATGAAATTGGTAGTTCTTCCAGCGTTTAAAAGAGTTGCTTCTCCTCCTAATTGTGATTTGATACTGAATCCCAATTCTGCTGTTTGATTAATTCTTTGGTCGTGAATGACAATACGAATATCAGTCTTTGAGGTCGATTTAGCTTTAAGAGTGTGGCAGTTTACGGCTGTCATAAACTCTTCTATTTCAGGAATGCTGAATGCACCTGTTGACTCTTTTATTTTGGCTAAAAGAATAACTGACTGGTCAATAAAGGTACTTACTGGAATTCTTAATTCTTCTTCGCCGCCCGAAATAATCACTAAATCATCATTTAGTGCGTATTCAAAATTACCTCCGCTTTCATTACGGATTATCTTAATAATCGGATAAAATAATTCTTCAACTTTGTTTAAATCTGCGTCTCCTGCAAACAATTGCTTATCGCCAAGCAACTTAAACAATGCATAAATCTCACTCCATTCGCCTTTATTTATACCAATACAGTATTGGAGAAAAAATCATCAAGTTCATCTTCTGTATTAAAATGCTCGAAATTATCTGTTCCGATTTCGAAAAACTCTATTAGTGATAAAACGTTTCTAAAAACTCTGAATGAATATCCTTCATAGTTATAAACATAAAACAATTTTTCTATTTTTGAATTTGAAACTAAAACTGTTTCTACCGTTCTTGAACTGCGTATATACTCAGTTTCTACATTTGAAAATGTATTCATTTGTTGAAAATTTCAGTATTATGATACTCTAAAAATTCTATTGAAGGCAAAAATCTATCAGGTAAAATTATGGATTGATTCTCATAAGCAAGAAAGAATTTTTGAATGGTTTGATCCTTATCCTTTTCCAGAATCATGTCTGATAGTTTGATTTTGTAATCGGTTGTTACGGTTATTAAACCTTTGTCAAATGCCTTGTCATGAATACTGTTTAAACATAATCCATTTCTAGGATTTAGTCTTTCTTGTTTGTTTTTTGACCATGGAATAATATGACTTGCAACTAAAAGCGTTGGAATTTGTATGCCTGTAATACAACATTTTTCGTTATATGAAGCTAATATCCGTAAACGGAAATCACTTTGATTAACTCTCGTTTTTACTAGTCTTTCTTTTTCTTTTCCTTCAACAAACTCAAGTTCAGATTCTATATCGAGCGTTTGTTCAATTGGTTTATTTTGAATCTGAGATAAAATAACCGCACTATCAAAAGCCAATTTATCCCAATATCCAAAATACTCATTCCAGATTATTTTATCAGTTGAGCCAGCTCCATCTTTACCTTTATTTCCTTTGTCTTGTCGTTCGGGGTCTAAGCTAGTAAAGTTCATCAATTTATATGCTAATGCAGCAGGCGTTCTACCAATCAAGTTGGCGACTTCTTTTACTTCAATATTCGAAGTGCCGCTAATTTTATTGTATGGGATTTTCCAATACAAATTCAAAGCTACAATTAATTGCTCTCTTGTCCAGTTATCTCTTGCCATACAAATTTAAGCCGCTATAAGTACTTTTTCTTTGATTATCTTTTTCAATTTTGAGGCTGCAAGATAGCACATTTTTCTCAATTTCTTGTCCCCAGAAACGCAAAACTGTCCAGCCCTGTTTACAGAGTTCGTCATTCACTTCGAGGTCACGTTGAATATTACGTTCTATTTTTGTAGTCCAGAATTCTTGGTTTGATTTGTGGTCGGCTTTGTGTAGTTCCCAATCTTTACCGTGCCAAAATTCGCTGTCCACAAAGATGGCAATTTTCAGTTTTTTAAAGGTTAAGTCGGGTTTACCGAAAACAGTTTTATCGTTTTTTCGGTAGCGATAGCCTTTTGCAAAAAGCGATTTCGCTAAAGCGATCTCAATTTTTGAACCTGTCGCTTTAACCGCTTGCATATTTTTGGTTCTTTGCTCTCTGCTAAGTTTATCCATAGTGCAAAGTTATAAAAAAAATACCCCTCTCACCAAATCCGGCAAGAGGGGAAAACCTTTCATTTTTATTTTGCAGGAGCATTATCCGCTGCCGGCGTATCTTTACCACCACCTTCTTGTGCGTGATAGTTTTTGCGAAGTTCGTCCATTTTATTGAACAGGGCAATAATGGTATCGTTTGGTGCAAAGTTAGCTGTTTGCTCTATGGCAGTGCAGAAGTGCAGGTAAGCGGCTACAGCGGCAGGTTTCACATTACTTGCAGCTTCGGTACGTTCGGAATATTCGGTGTTTCGGCTTTTGAATTTAGTATCGAAAGCCGTGTTTTTTGTTTCGAGCGAAACAAACAGCGAGTCAATGTCCAGTACTTTGGCGGCTGCCAACAAGTCCGGGCGGGCTTTGTATTTGGTCAACATCTCATCCACCACACCCGTTTCAATATCTTGAGCCACCGTAGCTATATTCCAATAAGGTGCCAAAAAAAGTTGCAAAGTAGATGAAGCAGCTTTTTTGACAGCGTCACTACTTTTAAGATACGAACTGGTTACACGTTTAATTTCGGCAATGTCGGTGTCGCGGTCTTTGTCCAACGCTTTAACGTCGTCGGTGAAACTGCTTTTCTGATTCTTGTTCATCGACGCAACCAAATTTTGATTGATAGTTTCGAGATAGGTAAGCGCAGCCGTGGGAATAGGTCCAATTTCCGACACAACCGGTTTTGCTAACTCAATAGTTGACTTGTTCAACGAATAAATACCGTTGATGGGAAGTTTTGCCACGTAAAGTGGCGAGAATGCATGGTTTTCCATAAAATAAACAGTTTATAAATTAATAATTAATCGAGATTTTTCTTTCTAAAACAAGGCTATTATTGGCAAATCAATTTTCTGAAAACCCATTTCTGGGCATTTCATCCTGCTAAAATTTTCAGAACACCCAACGAGTATTCAACTATCCCTCATAAATTTTCTGAGACCCAAAACGACCTTGATCCAACCTTCGGAAATTTTCTGAGAGGCAAATGGAGCTTCATTCGTACTTCAGAAAATTTTCGAAGCATAAAATGGCTACATTTTGGTGTTGAGAAAATTTCTGAGGGTTCAATAGCTCCTTTTTTGCTGTTCTAACTTTCTGTTTTGCGTTGCAAAATTCAGCAAATGCCCAATAAAAAACAGATGAATGGATTTTGTGATTTCAATGATCGAACGTGGAGCAAAGATAAAAATAAAAATTAAGATAGTAAACAAAATTTCACTGAAATTTTAAGCGAAAACTAGATGATATCAAAATAAAACGGCAGGACGATGCCGAGAAATTAAGTCTGAAAGCAATGAAGCAATTAAACGACGGTCGTTTCAATGCTATTGTTTTGTACGACAATGCCCAACGGGAGGAGTTAAATCAACAATTAGAGGATGGACTAATTTCAGAAGATGAGTATAAAAACTCCATTCTGGCATTGGACAAAGTGCTGGCTGAAGCCAGATTATATGCAGCAAAGGAAAATACGCATGAAATTGCAGATTTTAAATATAAGTCAGACGAGGAACGAATTGCAGCCGTAGAAGCTTCCAACAAAGAAATTGAAAAAGCTGAAGAAAACCTGACTGCAGCCGAAAAAGCCATTTTACATAAAAGTGCCGTTGATAAAAAAGAAATTCAACGTCAGGTTGAAGAGCTGGAAAAGAAGTACGGAATTGATGAACGAAAATCCAAATACAAAGAGTATCAGGAAGGTTTGGTAGAATTGAAAAATAAGTACCAGATAGAATTGAAACTTTATGAAAACGATGCCAAGAAAAAAGCCGAAATAACAAAGAAATACGAAAAAGATGTTTCAGCAATGAAACTGAAAATGGCGGAACAAACTGCTGAAAACATATCTCAAATTGCAACAGCTGCTTTGAAGTTATCAAACAGTTTGCAAGAAGCTGAAACTATTGGGGTTGATAATAAATACGCACAACAACTTAATGCAGCGAAAAAGGCAGGGCAGGACACCACCGAAATAGAGGCTAAAGTAGAAGACGAAAAGAAATCAATCAAGAAGAAATATGCTGACATTGATTTTGCCATCAATGTAGCTCAAATCATTGCTTCAACGGCATTGGCAGTGATGAAAGCCGCACCCAGTGTTCCATTAATGGTGTTGACCGGTTTGGCAGGTGCAGCCGAGTTAGTGGTTGCTGAACAACAACGCGAATCAATAAAAAATCTTTGGACCGGTGGCTTTACCGACGAAGGCGATAAATACGAAGCTCGTGGAATAGTTCATGCCGGAGAATTTGTGGGAAATCAGGAAGCCACCCATCACCCGCCAATTCGTAATTTTTTCAATTTAATAGATCATGCGCAGCGCACCAATACTATTGCACGAATTGATAACGATGCTATTGCCCGGGCATTATCCATAAAACAAGGAACAGCCTCATTTTCCAACTCAAGAACTTCAACCGCAGGCAATCAACCGATAACTATTGATTTGTCCACTGTGGTGGCAACAATGCGAGAAACAACCGCAGTAAATGCCGCTTTGTTAGCCGAGATTAAAAAAGGCTTGAAATCCAATGTGTCCGTTTCGGGTAAAGGTGGAATTAAGGAAGCAATGGACAAATATGACAATCTAATGAATAATATATCAAGATGATACAACTTTTTGTGAACAGTTCCGAATGCGAATTGCCCTATGATTTCAGTTACACCATGTTTGACGAAAACCCCGAAATAACCAATAACGGTGAATTTTCGCTTGACATGACTTTATCATTGCTTGAACCCAGAAACGCTATTGCATTCAACTTCATAAACCGCTTAAATGTGGTCACAATCAATAAAAGTGCAGATGCCTATATCATTGAAAATGGCAAGGTAAAACATGGAATTGTGATAATTTCCGATAATACGGATATATCAGTAACTTTTCAGTTTGCTGCAGGTAATTCTCAACTGAATTATAACCTGAAAAATGATACCCGGAAAATTTGGGAATTGGATTGGGGAGAAGAAACCCCGATTGATTATGCCAGAGCATTAAACAGCATACGGTTTCTAACCGATGGAAAAATTGATAATTTTATTTGCACACCGATTTATATTGGAACTAAGGTTTATAACGATTATATCATAGATATAAATTTGCATGCTCACCCATCCAAAATTGTTGGCGTGAACAATATCTTAATGCAACCTTATATGTTGTATTATATCAAAAAATTACCGTCTTTGCTCGGTTTTTCTCTAAAATTCAATGAATTGGAAAATGATGAAAGAGCTTTAAACATGTTTATTATAAATTCAATTGATTCTTTATTTTATGCGGATGCATTGCCGGATATGACCATATCTGAATTTGTAAATGCCATTGAATCGTTTTTTAATGTACTATTTTTTGTGGATAAAACTGATAAATCAATATCTATTGAAACACAACGATTAAGATTGAGTCAGATTGAAACGATTCAGGTTGAACACGTATTGGATAGTTATGAACGGGATTTATCCGAAACGGAGAAAAATGCAAAATTGGGTTTTACTTCAATCAAATATAATTTTCCGGATAATGAATATTTTAAATATCAGCAAATTTCAGATGATAACCTAAAAAAAATTACTGTTCAGGATTTTGTAAATCTTAAAGCGATTAAAGCAGCTGCCAATAATTCAATGCTTACAGATAAAAATATCATTTACAGAGATAAGGAAACTGGTAATGATTATGCACTGGTTACACCCACTAAAAAGAATTATTATACTGTTGATGGTGGCTCTGGAGGACAACTGACATTAATAAATAAATTCAGATCATTCGTTGAAGATTCAACCAATGAGCCAAACGAATTGATTTTGAAGATTCAACCCGCACAAATGCAGGTTTATAACTTTACAGTTCCGTGGTTTTGGGATAATAGTGGTTTTCCGGCGTATCCGCAGGTAATGACTCAAGTACCGATAAGTAGCAACGAATATGGAGTTAGAGAAGTTAATTTTGGACTAAAGCATAATATTGAAACGGGAATAAAAAACATTAATAGAAATAATTTTCTTGAGGTTTCCATTTTTAAAGGAAAACAAGAAATGTATGTTACAAAACAAGAAGTTTTAAATTTAGAAGTGTGGAAAGACCTACCAATAAGTATTTATTATCCGTTGTCAATTACAGATAATTGTCCGGATTTAGGTAAATTAGGTGTAACCGGTAATGATTACACCAAATTTGAAGCCTGGAAATACTTCTTTTTTGATTTATGGCCATTAAAAACAATGAAAATCACAGGTCCTTATGGAATTGTTCACGATTATCATAATAGGCGGATTTTGGATTCAAGCAAAGTTGTTATTTTTACTATGGTGGATAGCCCTGATATGACAGCAAATAAGATTTTCATGATTAAAAACAAAAAATACATGCCAATTTCATTGGAGCGACAAATATCCATTAATTCAAAAAAAACTGTAACCGGAAGATTTTACGCTATGCAACTTGCTCAGTGACTTTCAGTTTCTTAAACACATGATCAATTACTTTGGTATTCAATTTATCAATTGGCGAAAAATCCTTCTGAATATATCCTTCTGTAACTTTATGTGCAGAAGCATGATTCAAAGCAAATCCAACCATTTCAGTTGAAGCTCCACATTTGTTTTGAGCTATTGTAGCCCAAGAGTGTCTGAAAGTATAAGTAGTTATATTTTCAGACACTTTTGCAAGCGTTGCAACTTCTTTCAAACCCATATCAATGGATTTCAGAAAATTCTTTTCTGAATTGATTTGGTCTGAAAAAGAAAAGAGCTTGTTTGCGCCTTTGTATTTCTCAAACAATGGAATTATAGTTTTGGGAATAGTTATCTCCATAAGCGCATCGTCATTACGCTTAGATTTGGTTTTATGTCGATTATAGATTAGCTTATCACGAACCCTGCACGATTTTTCCATATAATACAAATCTGCAACATTGATTCCGGCCAAACAGAAAATTAATCTCGCAACATCTTTTGCCAAAGGTGTTTTTACATCCATTTGTGCATTTGAAACATCAGCCAAAAAAAGTTTCAAAAGTATTTGTTTATCAATCGCTTTTTTCTTTGCTAATTCGTTTTTTGGAATTTTGACCCGCATAAATGGTTGATTCTTTATGCGAATAATATCACGGTCGTAATCGTTGTATTCAAGAAGCCCGGCAGAAAATACCGTGCTAATGCAAATTGGATATAAGTTTTTTGCCCTGGCTGTGGCTTTCATACTTTCAATCCAACCATTGATAAGCTTTGAGGTAATATCCGAAAAATTAAATTTGTCAGTACCAGCATAGCTTTTCAAACTGTTTAATGCACTGGTATAATTCGAAGCCGGGTTAACCCGACCTTCACGTTTCATTTTATCAATGAATTTTTTGTAGAAATCATTAAACGAAACATCTTCACTATCTCTGTTTAAGAATTCAATTACTTCTTTGAGGCTCCATTCATCATGATTGACATTATTCAATTTGTCATAATATGACTTAATGATAGGAGCTACTTCCGCAATAATAGAATAATCTATTATTTTGTTTTTGCTAATTTGACTGCTGGTTACAGCATAAGAAGTGGTAATGTATTGCACTTCTTTAACCTTGATGGCACGAATATACACTTGAGCATACCCATTGCTTTTAAAATTTCTAATACAAGGTTCAAAATTGACCATGGTTCTTTTCATTTGTTCGCTGCTTTTTGTAAACTTTTTGTAAACTATGTGTAAACTAATAGGTTATTTTAGCATGCAAAACTGTGTTTTTCGTGTTTAATTAGCGTAAAAAAAGAGTGCCTGTATTTTCTTACAGGCACTCTAACTTGCTGATTATCTGGCGGAAGCTACGAGATTCGAACTCGTGGTACGGTTGCCCGTACGTCAGTTTAGCAAACTGGTGGTTTCAGCCACTCACCCAAACTTCCCTTCGCATTTTTGACCTTAGCGGCTGCAAATATAACAAAGAGTTTTTGATTATCAAAACCGATTTTTTAATTTCATAATTCATATTTCATATTTCATAATTATTTTTGCTTGACATTCTGCATCTTAACCTCATTCAAACAGAAATAATTTTTTCCTTTTCTTTTTTCAAAACAAATCCGTATTTTTGTCACTTTATTTAATAACGACTTAATACCTGCTGTATGACAAAGACTAAAAAGAAAAAACAGACTTTTAAAATTGGTAGTTGGATAGTAATTATGTTGGTTGCAGTTTTTCTGTATGCCGCCTATATATTGTTTGCACCCAATGTTTTTACAAATTCTGCTGAAAAATCATATCTCTGCATTCCCGAAAACAGTACTTATACTGAGGTTGTTCATTTATTGGAAAATCAGGCAAATGTGCTTAATGAGTCAGCTTTCAAACAGGTTTCCTCTATGTTGCATTATGGCGAAAGAATTCGTGCCGGACGCTATGAGCTAAAAGCCAGTATGAATAACTTTCAGTTGGTTCGCTTGTTGCGTAGTGGCAGGCAAGCTCCTGTAAGATTGACTTTTAATAATATTCGTACGAAAGAACAATTAGCTGCACGCTTAAGTATGCAATTAATGGCCGATTCAGTGAGTATTCTGAAATTATTGAATGATCCAGAGTTTCTGGCTAATTATAAGCTGAATCCGGCTACTTCCGTTTCGCTTTTCATACCGAATACCTATGAAGTTTTTTGGAATATGAATGCGGCTCAACTTTTCGAGCGTATGAATAAGGAATATACCAAATTCTGGACTGATGAACGTAAGGGAAAAGCTGCTGCTATTTCACTCACACCGGTTGAAGTTGGTGTTTTGGCATCAATCGTTGAAGAGGAAACGAATAATAAGGCTGACCGTCCCAAAGTTGCGGGATTGTACCTAAATCGCCTGAAAAAAGCTATGCCACTTCAAGCTGACCCAACCCTAAAATTTGCAGTAGGCGATTTTAGTCTGAAACGTATTGGGATTAAACAGATACTATTTATTTCGCCCTATAATACCTATCGTAATCAAGGTTTGCCGCCGGGACCAATTCGGGTTGCTTCGGAAAGTGGGATTGATGCTGTTTTAAATTATGTACATCACGACTACATTTATATGTGTGCATCAGAAACCTTAAATGGTGAACATAAATTCGCTACCAATTGGGCTGAACATCTCGAAAATGCAAAGAAATATCAGAAAAAACTGAATGACTTAAATATACACTAATAAACTGTATTAAAATAATTTCAAAAAATCAAAGCTACAGCTCGTCTGAAATATAATTTATTTTTTTTTATAAAAATACCCCAAAAGTTTTTTGTCTAACTTTTGGGGTACTATTTATATAAGAGTTTTTAGTTTAAATTAGTCCTTGAATTTTGCACTTAAAAACTCACGGTTCAAGCGAGCAATGTGTGAGATAGAAACTGCTTTGGGACATTCAGCTTCACAAGCACCAGTGTTGGTACAGTTACCAAATCCAAGCTCATCCATTTTGGCAACCATCACTTTTGCCCGGTGTGCTGCTTCAATTCGGCCTTGTGGTAATAATGCCAGTTGACTTACTTTAGCTGCAACAAACAACATAGCCGAACCATTTTTACAGGCTGCAGCGCAGGCACCACATCCGATACAGGAGGCAGCATCCATTGCTTCGTCAGCATCCACTTTCGAAATTGGAATAGCATTTCCATCAGGAACACCACCTGTATTTACTGAAACGTAACCACCTGCCTGAATAATTTTGTCGAAAGCTCCACGATCAACCATCAAATCCTTGATAACCGGAAATGCTGCCGAACGCCATGGCTCAACCGTAATAGTTTCGCCATCTTTGAAACGACGCATGTGAAGCTGACAGGTTGTAGTTTCACCGTCAAGTCCGTGTGGATGACCGTTGATATACAAGCTGCACATACCGCAAATACCTTCGCGGCAATCGTGATCAAAAACGATGGGTTCTTTGCGATGGTTGATTAATCCTTCATTCAGAATATCCAACATTTCGAGAAATGAATTGTCGGTTGATACATTATCTAATTTATAGGTCTCGAATTCACCTTTTACTTTCGGACCTGCCTGACGCCATACTTTGAGCGTTATATTTATACTTTTTTCCATGATTTATTAAGCCTTATAATTACGTTGTTGACGGTGAATAAACTCATAATCCAAAGCCTCTTTCAATAATTCAGGCTCTTTACCTTCGCCGGCATATTTCCAGCAGGAAGCAAATGAGAACTCTTCATCGTTTCGGAGAGCCTCACCATCCGGGGTTTGATATTCTTCGCGGAAGTGACCACCACAGGATTCTTCACGCATCAAAGCATCACGTGCCATCAATTCACCTATCTCAATAAAGTCAGCTACACGAAGCGCTTTTTCCAATTCAACATTCAAATCGATACTTACACCCGGAACATATACTTTGGTCCAAAATTCATGACGAACAGCCTTGATTTTTTCCAGTGCTAATTCCAGTCCAGCTTTGTTACGACCCATACCTACGAAATCCCACATAATCAAGCCAAGTTCACGATGGATAGAATCAACCGTCTTTTCGCCCTGGATTTTCATGATTTTTTCGATTTTGCTATGAATGTCTTTTTCGGCTTGTTCAAACTCAGGCAATTCGGTACTCATACGTGGAGTTTGAATCTGATCGGCCAGATAATTCTGAATAGTATAAGGCAAAACGAAATATCCGTCAGCTAATCCCTGCATCAATGCCGAAGCTCCCAAGCGGTTTGCACCGTGATCGGAGAAATTAGCTTCACCAATACAGAAAAGACCTTTTATCGAAGTCTGTAGTTCGTAATCCACCCAAACGCCACCCATTGTGTAGTGAATAGCCGGATAAATCATCATCGGAGTTTTATATGGATTCTCATCAACAATTTTGTCGTACATCTGGAAAAGATTTCCGTAGCGCGAACGAATGGTATTTTCGCCTAAACGCTCAATAGCAGTTGAGAAATCAAGATAAACAGCCAATCCTGTATTTCCAACGCCAAAGCCGGCATCGCAACGTTCTTTAGCTGCACGTGAAGCTACGTCGCGTGGAACAAGGTTTCCGAAAGCAGGATAACGACGTTCCAAATAATAATCGCGTTCATCTTCGCTCAGGTCAGTAGCTTTTTTCTTTCCGGCACGAATCGCTTCAGCATCTTCTTTTTTCAAAGGAACCCATATGCGACCATCGTTACGCAATGATTCCGACATCAAAGTCAGTTTCGATTGAGTTTCGCCGTGAACCGGAATACAGGTTGGGTGAATTTGAGCATAAGCAGGGTTTGCAAAATAGGCTCCTTTCTTATACATTTGAATTGCTGCTGAAGCATTTGAAGTCATGGCATTGGTTGAAAGGAAAAATGCATTTCCGTAACCACCTGAACCAACTACCACTGCATGAGCAAAGAAACGTTCGATTTTTCCACTAACCAGGTTCCGGGCAATGATACCACGGGCGCGGCCTTCAATTACCACCACATCCAGCATTTCGTAGCGCGAATATAATTTTACAGCACCTTTACCAATCTGACGACTGAGTGCTGAATAAGCTCCTAATAATAACTGTTGACCAGTCTGTCCTTTTGCGTAGAAAGTTCGTGAAACCTGTGCTCCACCGAACGAACGGTTATCTAATAAGCCACCGTATTCGCGTGCAAAAGGAACTCCCTGAGCCACACATTGGTCGATAATGCTGTTCGAAACTTCGGCCAAACGATATACATTGGCTTCACGAGCGCGGTAGTCACCACCTTTAATGGTGTCATAGAAAAGACGGTAAACCGAGTCACCATCATTCTGATAATTCTTTGCTGCATTTATACCACCTTGTGCTGCAATGGAGTGCGCACGACGAGGTGAATCCTGAATACAAAAGTTTAGTACATTAAATCCTAATTCAGCCAGAGAAGCAGCTGCCGAAGCTCCTGCCAATCCTGTTCCAACCACAATAATATCCAAACGGCGTTTATTGGCCGGATTTACGAGTTTTTGGGTTGCTTTAAAAGTACTCCATTTTTCAGCTAAAGGTCCCGCAGGAATCCGGGCATCTATTTTAGTTGCGTCTACCGTGGTAGATTCTTGTTTCTTTGCCATATTCTTCTTTACTTTTTATTTTACAATTTAGCTTTAGCAGCAAGAACCGTTGCTAATCAGGTAATACACAGGGATAGCCATAAACATTAAAACTACAATGGTAGAAATGATATTTGCAATAACTTTTACACGTGGCAACCAGGTTTTATTGTTCAAACCGGCCGTTTGCAAGGCACTCCAAACTCCATGTGTCAAATGAAACCAAAGTGCTGATAACCAAACGATATACAATGCACAATATATCCAGTTGCTAAATAAATCTTTTACATATTCAGCACCACTTGCAGGGTCATAAGCTCCGGTGTGAATTCCGGTCAATTCGGCAAATTGCATTTTGAACCAGAAATTGTACATGTGTAATGCCAAAAAGCCAAAAATGACAGTTCCCAATATCAACATGTTTTGCGATGCCCAGTCAACACCTTTTTGTGTTTTGCTTACAGCATAACCTTCAGCCCCACGAGCTCGCATGTTTTGATAAGTCAGAAACAAAGCATACAAAATGTGAATCACAAAGCCTGCTGCCAAAAGGCTTGTTCCTGCAACTGCATACCAGTTTGCACCCAAAAATGCACAAATTGCATTGTAAGCTGTTGGAGAAATAATCACCACAATGTTCATACAACTGTGAAAAAGTAAAAACAACACGAGAAAAGTTCCCGTGATACTCATAATAAGCTTTCGCCCAATAGAGGAATCAATTAACCACATAGATTTTTGTTTTAATTTATATTACTTAATAGTTTGTAATCTTTTGAATATGAACAATATGACTGTTTTTGTCGTTTTTTGAAAAAGTTCCACAAAAGTAAGCAATTGATTTTAATCATGCAAATGATTACGGAAAAATTTCTTTAATTATTTTAACCATTTTCTTCAAAAAATTTTTAATCTTAAAACTTGAAACTTGAAACACGAAACAATTAATCAACAACTTCCCCAATAAGCGTTGCTGAAGATGCACTATTTACCGTCACACGAACTGTTTCGCCGATATGTCTGCCCTGACGGGGAAAAATGATCACTTTACTCTGCGAACTTCTTCCAACCATTTGTTCTTTCGACCGTTTTGAAAAACCTTCCACCAGAACCTCAAAGGTTTTACCAACATCATTCTGATTACTTTCGTTTGCAATAGTCTGCTGTAAATCAATGATTTCTGCTAAACGACGTAATTTTACTTCTTCGGGTACATTATCCGGCATACGTTTGGCAGCAACTGTTCCGGGGCGTTCGGAGTATTTGAACATAAAAGCCATATCGAATTTTACTTCACGCATCAACGACAATGATTCCTGATGATCTTCTTCCGTTTCATCGTGGAAGCCACAGAAAATATCAGTCCCAATGGCCACATCCGGCATAATGCGCCGCATTGCCTCAACACGGTTCAAAAACCACTCACGGGTATATTTTCGATTCATAAGTGTTAGAATCTTATTACTTCCCGACTGGACAGGTAAATGAATATAACGGCAGATATTTGGATAACGAGCCATCATTTCCAGTGTTTCATCGGTCATGTCTTTTGGATGAGGCGATGTAAACCGGATGCGCATTTCGGGTGCAGCTTCAGCTACAATTTTCAATAACTCAGGAAAATCAATCACACTTCCATCTTCTTTGCTATATGAGTATGAATTGACAGTTTGTCCCAGCAGAGTCACTTCCTTATAATTCTTTGCCTGCAAATCACTGATTTCAGACAGGATGCTTACCACATCGCGACTTCGCTCACGCCCACGTGTATAGGGCACAATACAATAGGTACAAAACTTATCGCAACCACGCATGATGGAAACAAATCCGGAAATAGATGCTCCGATTCGGGTTGGGAGAATATCTTTATATGTCTCAGATTTAGAAAGTTCTACATTTATGGCTTTTTGGCCATTTTCAACATCATTAATCAAGTGCGGAATATCCAGATAAGCATCCGGACCAACTACAATATTAACGCCATGCTCATCAATCAGCTCTTCTTTTACCCGTTCAGCCATACAACCTATCACGCCTATTACGAGTTTCTTCTTCTTGCGTTTCAGTGACTGAAAATACTTTAAACGCTGAATTACTCTCTGCTCGGCATTATCACGCACAGAGCAGGTATTAACGAAAATTGCATCTGCTTCGGTAATTTTATCGGTTAGAGCAAAACCATCCATTTGCATTATTGAGGCTACTACCTCACTGTCGGCCACATTCATTTGGCAGCCGTAAGTTTCTATAAAAAGTTTCTTATCGTTCAAAGCGGATTTAAAGTCCGTTGAAACAACAGATTGTTCATTTGAATTCATTCTATTCTTTTATTATTTTTACATTACAAAGGTACATCATATAATCAAAATATGAAAGGATTCCAATTTTGCATTATTTAACACACTAATTGTCATTTATACACACAGCTAATAATGAGTGAATTAGGGCTAATTTATACAATAATTGAACTATTATTTTAAAAATATTTGAATAATTATGTCGAAATGTCTTGCATGTTTAAAAAATTATTCTCACATTTGCAGAGTAAACAAACAGATAAATTTTTCATAGTTAAGGTTTAGGTTAAAATGTGCAATGGGTGGCTGTGAAGTTACCCATTGTTTTTGTATATAATCTGTTGTTTTTTAAATTCTTGATTATGAAAATTAACCCTGATAACTGTTAAAAAAGCTTTTTCGAGATTGTAAATAAAAAAAAGCTTGTATATTTGCCAAACATAATAATAAACAAACACTTATTTAGAGTTCCGGCTTTCTTGTCGGAATTCTTTTTGTTTTATAATTCAAAATACAATCTTAAAGAATACGACTATGGCAGTAACATATATGACCGCTGAAGGTTATAAAAAATTGGTAGAAGATTTGAATGAACTGGAAAGCGTTCAACGCCCTGCTATCTCGAAACTTATTGCTGAAGCCCGTGACAAAGGTGATTTATCGGAAAATGCAGAATATGATGCTGCAAAAGAAGCGCAGGGAATGCTTGAAATGAAAATTTCATTGCTGAAAGAAACTGTTGCATCTGCCCGTATGATTGATGAAACTAAAATTAATACGAATCAGGTACAAATTCTGACCCGTGTGAAGATAAAAAACACGAAAACAAATCAGATAATGACATATATGATTGTTTCTGAGAGTGAAGCCAATCTTAAAGAAGGCAAACTTTCTGTCACTACACCTATTGCTAAAGGTTTGTTAGGAAAAAAAATAGGACAAAAGGCAACCGTATCTGTCCCATCGGGCGTTATGGAGTTTGAAGTAATTGAGATTAGTTTGTAAGAAAAAAATCAGCAAATGACAATTTTCAGTAGAATAATAGCCGGAGAAATACCCTGTTATAAAATTGCAGAAAATGATCTGTTTTATGCATTTTTGGATATCAACCCTTTAACCAAGGGTCACACCTTGGTAATATCAAAAATAGAAGAAGATTACCTGTTTAATCTGGACGATGAATTGCTAGGTGAGATGATTATTTTCTCTAAAAAAGTGGCTTTAGCAATTGAGAAAAGTGTTGATTGTATTCGTATTGGAATGGCAGTAATCGGAATGGAAGTGCCTCATGCACACATTCATTTAATTCCGATTACGAAAGAATCGGACATGAATTTCAAAAACCCCAAATTGAAATTAAGTTCGGATGAGATGACTGAAATTGCAGATAAAATTAAACTAAATTTATAAATTAAAAAAAGATTTCACCCTTTGGTCATTTTCTTTCTCAAAAAATATTCAAAAAAAGTCGAAATACCCAATTTCCTATATTCTAGAAATCATTTGGAATAAATAATGCTATATTTTGTGCCGAAATAAGAGCAAAAAAAAAGTTCCAGTAATGTTCCAGTAAGAAATAGAAAACCCCCGATAATCCTTTGATTTAAAGGCAATTATAAGGGGTTTTTCGTTCCCAGAGCCGAGCATATTAACTAAAATATGACCATTTTGTAACTATTTATCTACAAACTCATTAAAGTCTTAATGATTTATTTTCAATCAATTACTTCGAAATTTACATTTCAAAAAGTTTCATTCTATTTCACTCATTTTCAGTAAATGGCGCAAATATGGCGCAAATTGAAATTCTGTCTGAAAACAAATGAAATTTGGTTTTTAAAAGTAATACTAATTCTTAAAACACAAAAACAAATTAATATTATTAGCATATAATAGGGATCACAATTCTTATCAGTATATACCAAATCAAGTTAGCCCATTCAACTTTTCAAATAGGTGTTTCGTCTTGTATGATACATAGTTCTATATAGTTCTTTCAGTTCATCCGACAAATATGAATTCGTAATCAATTCTTCAGCCTTTGTATAATCGGCACAGAATTTTTCGATTTCTCGTTTTACCATATTCTTTGGTAGACCTAACCTATTTCCAAATTGAGAAAAGCTTTCTCCTGTATAGATTCCCATTGGGCAAACAGTTTTGTCTCCTTCTTTAAATAAACCTTTTCGGAGAGCAAAGATTGGATCAGAAGGTAAATGGATACTTGTATTTATAAGATCGTATGCTGGAGCTAATTTGAAATCACCATCTGAAGTTTCCAATAATGAGAAATTCTTTAAATGTGCATCTCCATTTGAGAACAAAAAATTGAAAAGCATCAAATCGAAAAACTTCAATAATTCAACCCTTGATGCAGGAACATATTTCTGTATCAATTCAGCAACATCCTCGTAAGTAAGAACATCATATTTGAAATCCTTACCTTTATTTTCAGAAGTTAAACCAGCCAACGAAGCAAAATCTTCCTTCCGATATTTCCTTCCATCATTAGCAACATCAAATCGCTTTGTGACATAAGCCATTTCACCATTCATAAAAAAACAAAGACCATTTGCAGCAGTTTCAATTCCATAAACCTGTTCAGCAAGTTGCATCGTCAAATTCTCGTTAGCTGGACTAAAATCTTTGTATTGAAAATTAGTCAATTTTGGTTTCAGCAAATAGGTACCTTGTTCAGTTTCAGTTGATAATTCAAAAACACTCTCTCTAAGAACTAAAGAATACTTTGTTTGAACTCCCGACAATGACATGTGTTCCTGATTCTTTAGAAAAAGTTCAGTTTCTTCTTTTCTTTCTTCAATAGGATTATAGGAAAGAAACGGTGATATGTTTTTTCCATCGAATAATCGTTTTCTGGCTATAGGAGAGTAAGTATCATAACCACTAGTTAATGTGGATGGACAAATTTTTAATGTTTCCATAAATTATATCGGTTTTACAGTTACAGCACCTGCTACATCATGTTGAGCAGTTGCTAATAATATTCCGAAATGATCATTCTCATCAATCCCCAGCATTCGGGACTGAACAATTCTATTACTTCCTTCCGACAACATATTGAAAAAGAATGGAAATAGATATTCTGAACGATATTCCTTTTGTGATTTTGGCAAAGTCAAACTTATAGCTGGTTTGTTGACATTTTCAAAATAATCATTGTCATAGTTGAAAATATACTCATTTCGGGAAATTTCGGTGAGTTCTCCTGCAAATTCACCACGAAGATAGACTGCCGCTTTTCTCATATTCTAATTTCCTTTGATAATGATTTTAATATCCATACCAAGCGTGTTAAGTATTTTTGTCAATACATTTACAGATGGATTCGATTCACCTCTTTCGATTTTTGTTAGCGTATTAATACTTACACCAGCAAGTTCAGCAAGTGTTTTTTGGTCAATTTTAAGCAACTTACGTCGCAATCTAATTTCTTCTCCAATTTTCTTCATAATCTCAATATATTGTGATTTCGGTGCAATATTACAAAATAATTTTAAATAACAAGCATATTTCACAATATATTGTGATTTTAGCTATTAAATCATACCTATATCAAATAATACGATCAATTTTCGCAATATATTGTGATTTTAAGACTGATGCAATACAATCTTTTAAGGGATTCAATTATTATTGTTATATGTCTCGAAACCCAAGGATGGTTACTTTTGAAATCAATTTCATTCAAAAACAAATGAATCAGAAAATGGGTGGGATTTCAATTTGTGGTGCAAAAATGGTGCAAATTTACAATTAAAAAACCCTAACTGATTGAAAATCAATTAGGGTTTCGCCTTAAAAGTACCCAGAGCCGGGATCGAACCGGCATGGAAGTGAATCCACTGGTGTTTGAGACCAGCGCGTCTACCAATTCCGCCATCTGGGCAATTGTGGCACAAAAGTAAAGAAATTTTTGGAAACTACAAACACTTTTTTCATTTACCATTAATCATTTACCATTTACCTAATGCAAGTGGTTGATAATTAGCCTATATTATTGTGTTTCTTTGCTACAAAATCATTCCTTTTTCCGGCAAATATGTCGTAGCGACAATACCAGCAATCCAATGAGCCATTCAGAAGTCGGATTCGTTCGGTTGGTTTCAAACCAATTTTATCTAAACATTCTTCGTGTGAACTGATAACCCACATCGAACTACCTGCAAATTTATGTTTTACTGTTGTGCCGAGTGATGCATAAAGTCCATAAATATCATCTGACGTAATTCGTTCTCCATAAGGTGGATTGGTTACTATCAGACAATTTTCGGCACGTGCTTCCAGTTTTTGAACAGGCATAACCTGTAATTCGATGTATTTGCTCAGTCCACTGCTTTTGATGTTTTGTTCGGCAATTTTGATGGCACGGGGCGAATTGTCTGTGCCGTAGATTTTAAAATTAAACGGGCGTTCGTAAGAGTCGTCGTTATAAAGTGTATCAAAAAGTTCTACATCGAAATCATTCCATTTTTCAAAAGCAAATGAAGAGCGATAAATTCCGGGTGGGATATTCAACGCGATTAAGGCTGCTTCGATTAAAAGTGTACCGGAACCACACATTGGATCCACAAAGTTAGATTGGCCTTTCCAGTCAGCCATTAATAACATTCCGGCCGCCAGGGCTTCATTTAGGGGTGCTTCGGTTTGTGCAACCCGATAACCTCGTTTGTGAAGTGATTCGCCCGAACTATCCAACGAAAGGGTACATTTCCGTTCAGAAATATGAATATTAATCATCATTTGCGGACTATCCAACCGAACTGAAGGTCGTTTCTCGAATTTTTCCATAAACCAATCGGCAATAGCATCCTTAACACGATATGCAACAAATTTTGAATGACGAAATTCTTCTGAAAAAATAGTGGAATCGATTGCAAACGTACTATCAACGGTCATATAATCACTCCAGTTGATTTTTTTGACCTGTTCGTAAACTTCGTCCGGATTGGATGCGTCGAAAGTCAGAATTGGTTTGAGAATGCGTGAAGCTGTCCGGCTACATAAATTAGCTTTATACATCATTGTTTTATCACCTGTAAAACTTACTGCCCGCCGTTGAAGCTGAACATTATTAGCTCCCATATTCACCAGTTCAGTAGCCAATACTTCCTCCAACCCACGAAAGGTTTTCGCAATCATTTCAAATTCCATATTTTTCTTTTTTATCGTTCAGCAATCATTAACCATTTATAATTAATCATTGACCATTAATTTATTATTTTTTCTGTGACAACTTTGCTCCGGCTGCAACGTCGGTATCTACCCAAAGGTTACCGCCAATTACTGCTCCGTCGCCTACAGTTATTGTTCCCAAAATCGTAGAATTGGAATAAATTATCACATTGTTTCCTATATGTGGATGGCGTGGAATGCCTTTAATCGGGTTTCCATCTTCATCCAGCGGAAAACTTTTTGCTCCCAAGGTAACTCCCTGATACATTTTTACATTATTTCCAATGGTGGCTGTCTCTCCAATTACCACACCGGTACCGTGATCGATGGTGAAATAATTACCTATTTTAGCTCCGGGATGTATATCAATACCAGTCTCGGAATGAGCCATTTCGGTAATAATTCGTGGAATAAGTGGAACTTCAAGTTCTAATAAGGTGTGTGCTATTCGGTAATTGCTTATAGCCCGAATGCTTGGGTAACAGAAAATGATTTCACCAAAGCTTTTAGCCGCAGGATCGCCATTATAAGCTGCAATAACGTCAGTATGAAGTTTTTCGCGAATATCAGGCAATTGTGTAATAAAATAGCTCGACTTTTCCGCTGCCTGTTCTTCAACAATTTTCATATCGTGAGACTCACCATTGAAACTGAAGCAAATCCCGGCTTTAATTTGTTGATATAACAAAATCTGTAATTGCTCAACATTTACAGCAATATGATACTTCATGGTTTGCTCGTTCACTTCCGGGTCACCAAAATATCCGGGGAATAATATGGAGCGCGAAATTTGAACAATTTCTCTCAAAATATCAGTTGAAGGCATGGAGTCTTTAGTTCCGCATTCGTGACAAACATCCCTGAATCCTTCGGCTTGGGAAAGTTTATTTATCGTGTCAGATATAATTTTATTCATAAAATATAGGCAAATTATAGGATGAAATTTTCAAAATAGCTGTTTACACTATTGAGTGCATTCTGAAATCGCTGATTCCCTATTCCATCAACAATTCCATACGGTTTTCCGCTTTGTTCAATCTCTTGTTTGTACCAATCAAAGAAGAATTCCCTATCAGTTCCATGTTCCCGAACAGAATCTGCTTCCCAGGCTAAATCGGGAGCGCAAAGTAAATAAAAATCGAAGAAACCGCATTTCATTCTTTCTGTAACAAATTCAGGAACAGTCTTATACTTATATTCAAACCACACTTTTGTGATTATCAGTTCAGTATCAAAAAAAACCATTTTATCTTTCGATATCGATTCTTCATAAAACTTTTCTACTTCAATTTGTTGACGTGCTATAGTACAGACATCATCGAATGTATAGGGTAACGCCAGGTTTTCAATATATTCACGTGCAAATTCAGGAATCCACGGCACCTTAAAGTGTTCGGATAAAGTCTCTGCCAGTGTTGATTTCCCGGTCGATTCAGGTCCGAGGATTGCAATTCTTATCATTAATCAGTAAACAAGTAAACAGCTAAACCAGTTCACAGAAGGTTTTATCCCTGTGACTTTTTATATATCTTTGTCAGAAAATATAAATATGCGCAAATTTACGACAATTATTCTGCTTTGCTGTAGCTTTTCAATAATAAGTACAGAACTTAAGGCTCAAAATGCAGACATTGATATTTTACGAAATCTGAATAGCAACACTTCGACCATTGGTTTTTCTAAAATAATCTCAAACACAACAACAGAAGTATCTATTGGAGTTCCACTTGTTATGGGAGTTGTAGGTCTTATTGAAAAAGATGATGATTTGTTGAAAAATGCTCTTTATATAGCCCTCAGCGTTGGTGTGGGTGGGGTAATTACTCAGGGTTTGAAATATGGCATAAACCGACCACGACCTTATGTTAGCTATCCTGATATTACTGCGTATGCCTTCGAAACTTCTCTTTCATTTCCTTCGGGTCATACTTCACTAGCCTTTTCTACGGCCACAGCCTTATGTCTGAAATATCCAAAATGGTATGTGATTGCTCCCAGTATGTTGTGGGCTTGCTCTGTGGGTTATTCCCGCATGAACCTGGGTGTTCATTATCCTTCGGATGTGGCGGCAGGTGCGCTTGTGGGTGCCGGTAGTGCTTATGTAACTTTTTTACTGAATAACTGGTTTTGGAAAAAACAAGGAAATAAGAGGCTGTTAGGATTGCAGGCTTATCTTTAATTTGCCAATCAGTGTGACAATGTGCCAATTTTTTTAAATTCAAATTCAAATATGATTATTGGCACATTATCAAATTGGCATATTGGCATATTGAAGTTTCTTTTTCCACTGCCAATACCCAACTATGGCCATCACGCTGTAGATTATAAATAATATCGCCGTCGGGTATAACTCTTTGTAAAGGTAAAGCCCAACGCACAGTGCGTCAGCCGCAATCCATACCAACCAGTTTTCAATCAGCTTTTTCGCCAGCATCCAGGTTCCAATCACGCTAAGTGCACCAACTAATGCATCAGATTTGGGAATAATGGAATCTGTAAACCGACTTAATATCAGGTAATAAATGAAATAGATAAGGATAGTAGCCAAAACAAGAATCAGGCTTAGTTTCTTTGTTAGTTTAGCCGTGGGCAATTCATGGTTTCCCTTTTCTCCACTTTTCCAGTTTATCCAACCGTAAATACTTATTAGTACGTAGTACAACTGCAGACTCATGTCGGCATAAAACTTTGTCTGAAAAAATACTACGATATAAAATAGCGACGAAATAATACCGAAAAACCACAAACTCACTTTCGCTCTAATGGATAAGTCTAAGTAAATCAGGCTTAAAATGGCTCCGACAATTTCGATCCAATGTGTTTGAAAGTAAGATATCATGTTCCGTGTTTTGCGTTTCGTGTTTCATGTTTTGCTAACACGAAACTATGAACACGAAACTATCAACTATTTTAATATTTTTTCGAAAGCTCCGGGTGTTTGGAAAATTTCGACAGCTTTCTGCAAGGATTCATTGTCAGCATCCATAATCTGATAATACTCGTTCATTTCCCATAAATCACGTGCAACCAATGCTTTAAGCTGAAGTTTAATCAGTGGTTTTGAAGTCGCCAACTGAACAGGATCAATTTTTATTTTTTCCTTCTCAGCAGTGTTAATCAATTGACTAAAAAATGCTTCGTCTACTTCGAATTCTTTTTTAAATTTATCGAAGCTGCTGTATTTTTTCTTGAGGTCGGCACGGTTTTTATCAATAAACTGCATGCAAACCTTATTTACAATGCCCTGAGCAACCAGTTTGCGGTGTAATAAGGTGTATTTTGTAGTATCCAGTGGTACGAAAATATCGGGCATAATACCACCTCCACCATACACGGTGCGTTTCAGATTCAATGTATGATATTTCAGCGAATCGGGGAAATGAATACTGTCAGCATGAAGAAATTCACCTTTTTTGTAACGATCAATCAGGTCATGTTCATATTTGTCGTAACCGCCTTTATATGATTTTTGAATGCAACGTCCTGTCGGGGTATAATAGCGTGCAATTGTAAGGCGCATCATCGAACCATCGATTAGGGGGAACTGGTTTTGAACCAATCCTTTTCCAAATGTGCGGCGACCAACAATAATAGCCCGATCCCAATCCTGCAAAGCACCTGAAACAATTTCGCTGGCCGATGCTGAATATTCATCAACCAGGAAAATTAATTTACCGGTTTCAAAAACTCCACTGGCTGTGGCTGTTTCAACGTACTTAGGTTGATTTAATCCCTGTGTATAAACAACCAATTTGTTTGTCGACAGAAATTCATCTGCGAGCATTTTGGCAGCATTAAGGTATCCGCCACCATTGCCCTGAAGACTGACAATAAGCTGTTTCATACCTTTTTTTTGAAGTGTAGCAAAAGCCTTCTCAAATTCCTGTACTGTAGAACTACCAAAATTATTGATTTTGATATAACCGATATCTTTCCCAATCATATAGCTTGCATCCACACTGAAAATTGGAATTTTATCACGAATGATTTTGAACTCCAGGAGTTCGGGTTTTGAACCACGACGTATTTTGATAGTTACCTCAGTGCCTTTTGGACCACGTAAGCGTTTGAAAACATCTGAATTTTGTATTTTTATTCCTGCAACGAGTTGATTGTCAATATAAATTATTCTGTCACCGGGCAATACACCCACTTTTTCAGCCGGACAACCGGAAATAGTCTGAACCACCAAAAGCGTATCTTCCATTAATTGAAACTGAATACCAATGCCAAAGAAACTGCCAACCAAAGGCTCGTTAATTCGCTCAATTTCTTCTTTGGGAATGTAGGACGAATGTGGATCAAGTGCCTTAAGGACAGATTCAAGGGTTGATTCAATCAGTTTCTTATCGTTGATACTGTCAACATATAAATTGGATATGACTGTCAGCGCATTAGTCAATTTGTGTTGTTGCAAGGTAGATATTCCTTGTGCGAAAATCAGAGAAGTGAAAGTGCTCAGGACAATCAGAAAGATTATTTTTTTCATGAAATATTACGAATTAATTTTTTGGAAAGCAAAGATACAATTTAAACAATTAATAATTCATACCTGATGATGAATTATTACCATGTTTTCAAGTATTTTGTGTTCTAAGCGACTAAATTTGAGATGGACGGCTTGCAATTTGCTCTAAAAGTTTCGATCCAGCAACGATTTCCCGGACATTAATACCTTTAATAATAGCTATTTTTTTATAGATGCTATCTATTGTGAGCGTACTCTCATCAGTTTCGACAAATAATTTATCGATATGAGTGGCGCAAACTGATTCTTCGTTAAAATGTTCGCCAAATGATAAGGCGCAATTATTTTTTAAAGCCTGAGAAGCAAGTTGAGCCTTGCCTCGAAAACCATGAATTATCCAGACTTGAGTTGGTTTTATTTCTTTTTTTAAGGTTGAAAAGTTCATTAAAACTGCCAACGCAATGGATAATCAAGGGTTTTTGGAATTGTTCCGAAAGTTCTATTTGTTTTTTGAAAATCAATAATTGGGTTGGGAGAGTGGCTGTGCTATTATTGTCTAAACCACACTCGCCAATAGCTAATACGCGTTTGTCGGCTGCCCATTTTCTTAAATCTGAAAACTCATTCTCTGAGGTTTTATGTGCATTCCAGGGGTGAATCCCAACTGAAAATAAACCCTTTTCAGACGAAGAAAGGATAGTTGCTGCATCCTGAAAGCTAAGATTTAGGATGCTCTGAAATTCCGATGGGCAAAAACTATGAGTATGAATGTCGACGATCATTTATTTCTGTCTGATTATGAACAAGGAACAAAGATACAAAATTAACTTGTAACAACTCCTGATTATTCAATGATCAACTGAATAATTTTTGATTTAAATGTATTATCTTTGCACTCCCAATATGAAATAATAATAAACACAATAAAATAGGAGTAAAATGGAATTATTCAGCAATTTAGCTTATAAAGTAGCCGATATGTCGTTGGCCGATTTTGGTCGGAAAGAAATTGAATTGGCAGAAAAAGAAATGCCGGGATTAATGGCATTACGCGCAAAACACGGACAGCAAAAACCACTGAAAGGTGCACGTATTATGGGCTCGCTTCATATGACAATACAGACTGCTGTGTTGATTGAAACTTTGGTGGAACTGGGCGCAGAAGTGCGTTGGTGTAGTTGTAATATTTATTCTACGCAAGATCACGCTGCAGCTGCTATTGCTGCTGCCGGAGTACCGGTTTATGCATGGAAAGGCGAAACGCTGGAAGAATATTGGTGGTGTACGCTTCAGGCCTTGACTTTCGAAGGTCACAACGGACCAACCGTGATTGTGGACGATGGCGGTGACGCTACGATGATGATTCATGTGGGCGGTGCTGCCGAAAAAGATGCCTCGGTACTTGATAAAGCTGCCGGAACTGACGACGAGCGTTTGTTGTACGCCATTCTAAAAGATGTTTTGGTTGAAGATATGGGTATTTGGGGTCGTATGATTCCGGGAATCCGTGGTGTTTCGGAAGAAACGACTACCGGTGTTCACCGTTTGTACCAAATGCTGGAAGAAGGTTCATTGTTGTTCCCTGCTTTCAACGTGAATGACTCGGTTACCAAATCAAAATTCGATAACTTATACGGTTGCCGTGAATCGTTGGCCGACGGTATCAAACGTGCTACTGACGTGATGCTTGCCGGAAAAGTGGTGGTAGTTTGTGGTTATGGCGACGTGGGTAAAGGTTGTGCCAAATCAATGTTGGCTTATGGAGCTCGTGTTATCGTTACTGAAATTGATCCGATATGTGCGCTTCAGGCTTCGATGGAAGGTTTTAAAGTTACAACCGTGGAAGATGCTCTGGCTGAAGGTAATTTGTATGTAACCACTACCGGAAATAAAGATATAATCCGCATTGAGCATATTGCGAAAATGAAAGATGGTGCCATCATTTGCAATATCGGTCACTTCGATAATGAAATCCAGGTAGAAAAACTCAAAAATTATCCGGGCATAAAACTGGTAAATATCAAACCTCAGGTCGATAAATATATTTTCCCTGATGGTCACAGTGTACTATTGCTGGCTGATGGTCGTTTGGTGAATTTGGGTTGTGCTACCGGTCACCCGTCATTTGTAATGAGTAACTCATTTACCAACCAGACCTTGGCTCAGATTGAATTGTTTACCAAAGATTATCCGATCGATGTTTATCGTTTGCCAAAATACCTGGATGAGGAAGTGGCACGTTTGCACCTTGAACAATTAGGTGTAAAACTCACTGTTCTGACACCTGATCAGGCTGCTTATATTGGCGTGGATGCGGCAGGACCCTATAAACCTGAGCATTACAGATACTAGTTTATAGTCAATAGTTTATAGTTGATAAATAAACAAGAATTTATTTAGTTAAATTAATTGAGGGCTTCACTACCAAGTGAAGCCCTCAATTTTTATAATACTGAGCTAATTTAGCCTGGGTCATTCCGATCGCGCAAAAGACCAGTCTATTATTTGTTTGGCGGTTCATGTCGTTTCTTTTTTATCCCATTTTATCTTTTGATTAACTACCTGGCTTGTATCAACAACTTAACAAACTTAGTATTTTAGTATAAAAAGAAGCATTTCTATCTAAAAATTTATATATTTGCAAGCAATACTTCGAACCAAATCAATACGTAGAATTATGAGCAGATTTAAAAATAAACGTGTACTGATAACCGGTGGAGCATCGGGTATTGGACGAATAATGGGAAAATTGGCTTTGGAAAAAGGAGCTGAATTGATTATTTGGGATATTAATCCGCAGTCGATTGAGGAAACTGTCAGTGAATTACAGCTTTTAGGGAAAGTGACTGCCTATGTCGTTGATATTTCTGATATTGACCAAATTAAAACCAATGCAACGAAAGTAAAATCAGAGTGTGGTACGGTTGATATTCTGATTAATAATGCCGGTATTGTGGTTGGCAAATACTTCGACCAACATAGCACCGCAGATATAAAACGCACGATGGATATCAATGCTAGTGCGCCAATGTATGTTAGCGCCGAATTTCTATCCCAAATGATAATCCAAAAATCAGGTCATATTTGTAACATAGCTTCGTCGGCCGGATTTATTTCCAACCCGCGTATGTCGGTATATGCAGCCAGTAAATGGGCGGTAATCGGCTGGTCGGATAGTCTAAGGCTAGAAATGAAAATGCGCAAAACAGGCGTAAATGTTTCTACTGTAACTCCTTATTATATCAGTACCGGTATGTTTGCCGGTGTAAAATCTTTGATACCTTTATTGAAACCCGATAAAGTTGCAGTTAAAATTGTTAACGGAATTGAGCAAAACCGGGTTCTCATTAGTATGCCATTCAGTATGCACTTTATCCGCATTTGTCAGGGTCTATTGTCCATTCAATTGTTCGATTGGGTGGCCGGAAGTGTACTGCAAATTTATAAAACAATGGATCATTTTACCGGACGAACATAAAGAAAAAATGGAAAATACATCAGCCACAGTTATTGAATCACAGATTCAGGCACATCGTGATTTTTTCGCGACTCAAGAAACGAAAGATTTAAATTTCAGACTCGAAAATCTCCGGAAATTTAAAGTAAACATTCAGAAAAACGAACAGCAGATTACTGATGCACTTTGGACGGATTTGCATAAATCGCCGGAAGAAGCTTATCTGACCGAAATAAGTATTGTGCTTCAGGAAATTGATAATCATATCAACCATTTGAAAAAATGGGCTAAAACTAAAACCGTTCCTACTCCGCTACATTTGTTGCCTTCATCCAGCAAGATTTTGTATGAACCCTTGGGTGTGGCACTCATCATTGCTCCTTGGAATTACCCGTTTCAGTTGTTGATGAATTCTTTGGTGGGAGCAATTTCGGGCGGTTGCTGTGCAGTGCTGAAACCATCGCCCTACACGCCCACGGTGGCTGCCGTGATGGAAGCATTGATCCACGAAACTTTTCCAACCGAATATATTTCTGTTGTTCAGGGTGGGAGAGAGGTGAATACCCTTTTGCTCGATCATCGTTTCGATATCATCTTCTTTACCGGAAGTCCTGATTTAGGGAAAATTGTAATGAAAGCTGCTGCGGCATATCTTACTCCTGTAGTGTTAGAGCTTGGCGGCAAAAGCCCTTGTATTGTCGACGCAAGTGCCAATATCGATATGGCAGCTAAGCGAATAGCCTGGGGAAAACTGATTAATGCTGGACAAACCTGCATTGCACCCGATTATTTGTTTGTGCATGAATCGGTGAAGAAAGAATTATTACTGAAAATTGCCCGGAATATTACCGAATGCTATGGCGAAAATCCTAAGGAGAGTGCTTATTTTCCACGTATTGTGAATGATATTGCCATGAAACGCTTGAAAAAACTCTTGCTGCACGGTGATATCGTTTTTGGTGGTAATACGGATGATTCCGACCGCTATTTTTCACCAACCATTATCGACGACGTTCAACCGGAATATCCGATTATGCAGGAAGAAATTTTTGGACCTATTTTACCGGTACTGACATTTAAAAAAATAGAACCCGTAATCGATTATATCAATAAACACGAAAAACCATTGGCATTTTATTACTTTGGAAAGAAAAGCTCTTCGAAGACCGTTTTTCTGAAAACATCATCCGGTGGAGCTTGTATAAACGATACTCTTTTGCACATCACGAACCATCATTTGCCTTTTGGCGGCGTGGGAAACAGCGGTATGGGCAAATACCACGGTCGAGAAAGCTTTATGGCTTTTAGCAATGCCCGTGCGCTTGTAACTTCACCTACCTGGTTTGATTTGCCGGTGAAATATGTACCGTTCAGGTTCTTTAAATGGGTCAGAAAAATCCTGTAAATTAATTCTACAAGAATCCTAAAAGTCGTATTTAGCCTCGATATTTTTTCTTATTTTTGCAAACTCTAACCTATTTGGCAGGTATTGACTTATGAAAACCCAACTAGAAAATCTTCGTCGTGAATTGGAGCAGCATAATTACAATTATTATGTGCTGTCACAACCTACTATTTCCGACTTTGAATTTGATGTCAAATTAAAGGAGTTGCAGGATTTAGAGGCTGCTTATCCCGAGTTTTTTGATCCAAATTCACCTACACAACGTGTTGGAAGTGATATCGCAAGCGGATTCGATCAGCTTGCTCATGTGTATCCTATGCTCTCGTTGGGAAATACCTATTCCGAAGCTGAAGTACAGGATTTTTACGAACGGGTCCGCAAAGCCTTGAACGAAGCGTTTGAACTTGTATGCGAGCTGAAATACGATGGTACTTCTATTTCGCTGACTTATGAAAATGGATTGCTGGTTCGGGCTGTTACGCGTGGTGATGGTGAAAAAGGTGATGATGTAACGGTCAATGTGAAAACAATTCGTAGTATTCCGTTACGCTTGAGGGGAAATTTTCCCGATAGATTTGAGATTCGGGGTGAAATTTTAATGCCCTGGGCTGTTTTTGATGAACTGAATCGGGAACGAGAGGCACAGGAAGAACAACTTTTTGCCAATCCACGCAATGCTGCCTCGGGAACGTTGAAATTACAGAATTCATCTGTAGTGGCAAGCCGCAAACTGGATGGCTATTTCTATTATTTGCTGGGTGAGAACCTTCCGTATGACCTCCACTCCGAAAATCTGAAAGCTGCTCATTCGTGGGGTTTTAAGATTTCGGATGCTACGAAAGTTTGTAGGTCACTCGAAGATGTTTCGGCATTTATCAATTACTGGGATGTGGAACGCAAAAACCTTCCGGTGGCCACGGATGGTATCGTTATAAAAGTCAATTCATTAAACCAGCAAAAGAATCTTGGTTTTACAGCCAAATCGCCCCGCTGGGCAATCGCCTATAAATTTCAGGCTGAAAAAGCCATTACCCGATTAAATTCTGTTTCATATCAGGTTGGAAGGACCGGAGCGGTGACGCCGGTTGCCAATCTCGATCCGGTACAACTTTCAGGAACAGTGGTGAAACGTGCTTCGTTACATAATGCCGACATCATTGAATCACTCGACTTATATGTAGGTGATATGGTTTTTGTGGAAAAAGGAGGTGAAATTATTCCAAAGATAACAGCCGTCGACAAAGATGCTCGATTTTTGATTGGAGATAAAGTGAAATTTATTAAAACCTGCCCTGAATGTGGTGCAGGATTGGTTCGGTTCGAAGGGGAAGCTGCACATTATTGTCCGAATGAAAACGCTTGCCCGCCTCAGATAAAGGGGAAAATGGAGCATTTTGTAAGTCGTAAAGCTATGAACATCGATGGTTTGGGTAGCGAAACCATAAATTTGCTTTTCCAAAATGGTTTATTACAAAATATTGCCGATATTTACAGCCTTAAAATTCCCGATTTGGTTCGCTTGGAACGGCTTGGAACAAAATCAGCCTATAATATTCAGACAGGAACTGAAAAATCAAAAGAAGTTCCTTTTGAAAGAGTGGTTTTTGCACTTGGTATTCGTTTTGTAGGCGAAACCATTGCCAAAAAGCTGGCTTATGCATTCAAAAATATCGAAGCATTAGAATGTGCCAGCTTCGAAGAATTGGTGGCGGTTGACGAGATAGGTGAACGAATAGCTCAAAGTGTGGTTCAGTATTTTGCTGATTCGCTGAATGTTGCTATGATTAGCCGCCTTAAAACTGCCGGATTGCAAATGAGCCTTTCGGAAGAAAAATTACAAGCACAGGGCATTGCATTAGCCGGATTATCGATTGTAATCAGTGGAACATTTTCCCGGCATTCACGCGACGAATACAAAGCCCTGATAGAAAGGAATGGTGGTAAAAACGTGGGAAGTGTTTCTGCCAAAACCTCATTCATTTTAGCCGGAGAAAACATGGGACCTGAAAAATTGAAAAAAGCCCAGAACCTGGGAGTAAAAATCATTGATGAGGACACCCTTCTGACAATGATAATTGATAATGAAAAACAAGAATAATACTAAATTATAGCCTTAATGAAATTATTTACATTTTCAAAATTAAATGCATACTTGTTTGCTAAACGTGCTGATTTGTATTTAAGTACCTTGGTTCGCGAACCGAGATTTGTAACGTACGATAAAGCCCGAACGATACTTATTTTGTTCGAAAGTGATTATTCTGAAAAAAACTTTGCGATTCGAAAAATCATTAATTCTTTACAAGCCGATGCTAAAAAAGTCTCAGCCTGGGGTTATATTGATAAAAAGCTTATCAATACAGCCATTTTTCCGGATTTTAGAATTCTAAATAACGATCAAACCGATTTTTTTCGTAAACCGCTTATTTCGTACCTCAATGAACTTGAAAATAATGAGTATGACTTGTTGATTGATTTAACGCTTAGGCCTTTAATTCCAATGCAATACATTGCTATGTATGCTAAAACTGCTTTCAAAACTGCGATTCATAAATCGGATCAGGATATCTTTGATTTTGTTTTGGATGTTGAAAGCTTAATGACACCGGCTGAAAAAACTGAAAATGATGAGCCTGCTGAAATTTTGGTTGACGAAACTTACGTGTTTAACCAGATAATATTTTACCTGAAAAGTATACAAAGTAAAGATTAATACTGTACTTTTGCATCCAAATTGTATTTTTTACCGATGATTAATAATAAACTGACAGGAATGGGTGTTGCTTTGATAACCCCATTTAAAAGTGATGAAACGATTGATTTTGATGCATTAGCACATTTAGTCGATCACCAAATAAAAAGTGGCACGGATTACCTTGTTGTTTGCGGTACTACTGCCGAAACGCCGACACTTACTGAACAGGAAAAAGAAGAAATTACTGCTTTTGTTCTGAAATGTAATGCCGGAAGATTACCTATTGTGCTTGGTGTTGGAGGTAATAATACCAAAGCAGTAGTCGATAAACTTCAAAAATCAGATTTTCACGGAATTGATGCAATTTTGTCGGTAACACCATACTACAATAAACCTTCGCAGGAAGGCCTTTATCAGCATTATGCTGCCATTGCTAAAGTTAGTCCGCTCCCTGTTATTTTATACAATGTGCCAGGGCGTACCGGCGTAAATATGACTGCTGATACTACCTTGCGCCTGGCAAAAGAATTTCCGGTAATTTGTGCCGTAAAAGAAGCATCCGGTAATTTCACCCAAATCGACGATATTATCAAAAATAAACCGAAAGACTTTATGGTAATTTCGGGTGACGATGGCATTACTTTTCCTTTAATTACCTTGGGTGCAGTGGGCGTTATTTCGGTGATTGGCAATGCTTTCCCGAAAGAATTCAGCCGCATGGCGCGCTTAGCGCTTGAAGGTGATTATGCCAGTGCGCGCCAGATTCACCACCATTTTACAGAACTGATTGAATTGCTTTTTGTTGAAGGTAATCCGGCAGGAGTGAAAAGTATGCTCGCTGTGATGGGATTTATTGAGAACAAATTGCGATTGCCACTTGTTCCAAATACAATCAAAACCTATGAAAAAATACGGATTGTACTGAACGAATTAAATATCAAGTGCTGAACCCTTTAAATTTTTAAAGTATATTCTGAAAATATAATAACCTCTTACCACAACTTGTGGTCAGAGGTTTTTTGCTGAAAATAGTCTAATATACTGAACATTCTCTGATTATTGACTTCAATATTGGCTGCTTGAAGTAGAATTTCCTCGGCCGACTGAATGGTTTCATTTTTCACAAGTTCCTCTTTTCCGTTTTCCAGCATTTCTTTCATTGTCTCAGCTGTTACTTCGAAATG
>JBAWXD010000018.1:0-31749 GCA_037144275.1 Paludibacter sp.
GGATGGATTGGTTATTCGTACCGGCGAAACTTACCTGAACAATGTTCCCTATCACACCGGTAATAATCCGATTTGTGACGGAGCACGTAGTCATATTAAACTTCTCAACCTTTTACGTGATGAGGTTTGCGTAAAGCATAATAAAACAGTGATTTACAGAACCTGGTCAATAGGTGGTTTTCACAATGATCCGGATTATTACCTTCAGGTTTCCGATAAAGTTGAACCGCATAATAAGCTGATTTTTTCCATCAAACACGTTCAGGGAGATTATCAACGAACTTATCCTTTCAATCCTTGTCTGGGTATCGGAAAACACCGTCAGGTGGTAGAAGTGCAGTGCCAGCGGGAGTATGAAGGCAAAGGCGCATATCCCGATTATGTAATGAATGGCGTAATCAATGGTTTTGAGGAATATGATGCCAGGGTACATCCAAATTGTCTGAATGACATTAAGAATAATCCGAATTTTGCAGGAATTTATTCCTGGAGTCGGGGTGGGGGTTGGGTTGGACCTTTTATCAGTAATGAATTTTGGCCACGACTGAATGCTTACGTGCTCAGTGCCTGGGCAAATAATCCAACTCTATCGGAAGAAGCAGCTTTTAATCGTTTTATGGATGAGCAGGGAATTAAAGCTCCCGATTCCCGTTCGGCTTTTCGCAAACTTTGTCTGCTTTCTGCTAAAGCAGTTTTACGAGGTCACATGTCAGCTAAGCTTACTTTGAAACCCGATTGGGCTTTTTGGATGCGCGATCATTTTCTGGCCGGGATTGAAAAACCCGATCTCAAAGAAGAAAAACAATTTCCTTCCGAAGGTTTTCTATATGATGAATTCAGTGAGTTTTATAAAACAGGAACATTAAAAATAGCTGTTGCTGAAAAGGATGAAGCTGTTCAGCTTTGGGATTCAATAGTATCGTTGAGCAAACAAGTTAAGTCTGCTTATCCAAAAGATGATAAATATATTCGAGTTTCTTCATTGTATGGTTTGTATTTGCATCGGATTATTGCAGCGGGTTGGAAAACGATGGCGTTGGGCTTTGAAGGAGACCAAACGGCTAACTATGATAAATCAGCAATCAGTAAAGCTATTAAAGTATATGATAAAGCATGGATTGATTATGAAAACTTAAAAAAAACAGAACCATCTTGTGCAACGCTTTATAAACCATACTCTTTTATTTTTGTTGGGCCATCTTACTACAACAAAAAAGGGATGGCCTATTCCATAGATAAATACCGAAAATTATAATTATATCACTCCCCGAAATCTGGTCAATTTCGGGGAGTTTTCATATTTCAGCAGTACTAAGTGAGTTTCCAAAAATTCTGAGATTAAAGCGCATATAAATCAATAAGTTTATTTATTTTTGCACATACTATTAAAAAATCCAGTATATGCGTTTGAAATCAGGTTTACTACTGTTTCTGTTATTACCACTATACCTGTTAGCTCAGGATGATACCTACAGATTCAGCAATATTTCCGTTCGGGATGGATTATCTCAGAACTCCGTCATACGTATATTTCAGGATAACAGGGGATTTATGTGGTTTTGTACCCGTGACGGATTAAACCGCTACGATGGAAACTCATTTCGTATTTACCGTTCATCACTCAAGGACCAAAACAGTATTAGTAGCAGCGATGCAACCACTATTTCTGAAAATAAGGATGGTACGTTTTGGATTGGAACACATAATGGATTAAATCACTTCGATCCTGAAACTGATAAATTTAAACGGTATTTTCATAATGATAAAGATCCGCAATCACTTTCCAGTTCAACAATCAGGTATTTGCTTACAGATAAGGATGATAATACATGGATAGGTACTGTTGTCGGGTTGGATTTTTACGATAAGAAAACAGATTCATTCAAACATATTTACAATCATGCAGCTATTTCTGCCTTGATGCTAAGGTCTGATGGTACCATCTGCTTTGCTTCATATAGCGAAGGTTTTTTTGTATTAGACCCACATAAAAGGAAACTGGTCAATTATCCCTTTTCTGCAAAAGATTTTATTTATTCGTTGTTCGAAGACTCCAATCATACGCTATGGGCTGGAATGTGGTCGAAAAGTTTAAAAAGATTCAATCCGATAACAAAAACCTTTGATCAGGTTCCACTCATAATGCAGAATGGAGAGTCATTTGATCACGAACAAATTGGTTATATGGTTGAAAACCGACCTGGAAATCTTATGTTGGCAACCCGAAAAGGACTGTTGATTTACGATACTAAACGTAATCAAATAGTTAAGCATCTTACTAATCACAATAGCCATATTAACGATGAAAAAATAATTGCACTTTACAAAGATAAAACCGCTGATATATGGATTGGTAGTTGGAACGGTGGCGTTGATTTTTACAGCCCTTATAGTAATTATTTTAATGTTTCAACTCCTTCTCTTTCTGGCAATGAGTTGGTTGGATGCATAAATACTATACTCGAAATAAGTGGTCAGTTATGGCTAGCCACGGATAAAGGGTTGATTATATACAACCGCTCAAACAATAGTTTTAAACCACTGTCCTTAAATGTTCCAACTGGTTTTAATGAGGTAAAATTTATTTATAGAGATAACGATAAACTTTGGATAAGTCTCTATACAGGTGGTTTGCACATTATGAATCTTCATTCCAACAAGATTGAAAAAACAATTAGTGGATTTACTTACGGGCATGTGAGAACCATGACAAAAGACGATGCAGGGAATTACTGGATTGCTTCCGGTACAAATGACCCCTTTCTAATGTTAGACCTGAAAACGGAAAAGTTGCAGAAACGGTTTGTGATAAAAGGTTCAAAACAATATTTTTCTCCTATGAATGTGCAGGATGTGATGACAGAAAGGGGTCAGACAGTATGGATAGGAACACGTGCTGATGGATTATATCGTTATAACTATATTACCAAAGAACTGAAACATTTTTTGGCGAGTCAGAATGAAAATGCGTTGAGTAATAATAATGTAAGTGTTATTTTTAGGGATTCCCGACAAAATCTCTGGTTTGGAACTTTTGGCGGTGGTGTTTGTCTTTACAATTCAAAAACTAACACTTTTAAAACCTATGATCACCGAAATGGATTGCAAAATGATGCAGTATGCGGTATGTTGGAAGATAAAGAAGGTACACTTTGGATTTCTACAATGGAGGGAATTTCGCGTTTTAATTTGAAAAATGGCACTTTTGATAATTATAATAATACCAATGGCTATCCAATTCAGGAAACAGTATTGCATTCTTCGGCTGTATTATCGGATAACAGTATTATTGTGGGTGGAGTAAACGCTTTTACTACTTTTAATCCAAACAGAATAACCAGAAATCCGCTTAAACCAAATGTCGTTATCAGTAAATTCAAGGTGTGGACTGATAACGTCTCGGAAATTGAATCTACGTCCGAGTCGGTATTTCCTGATAAAAATATAAAGCTGAAGTATTATCAGGCCGCTTTTAGTATTTATTTTGCTGCACTAAATTATGTGTACCCGAATAAAAATCAGTATGCATACATGCTTGAAGGTTTTGATAAAAACTGGAATTCGGTGAGTAATCAAAGTTCAGCAACTTACACAAACATTCCACCCGGACATTATACTTTTCGCGTGAAGGCATGCAACAATGATGGAGTTTGGAATAAAGATGGAACTTCATTTGAAATCAATATTATGCCTCCACCCTGGAAAACCTGGTGGGCTTATTTGTTTTATTTCCTGCTTATTGTTGCTATTTTGGGAGGATTTATTTATTATATTCTCAATAAACAACAACTTGAAACGGATATTACCATCAAACAAATTGAGCAGCGCAATCTGGAAGACAACCATCAAATGCGGGTTCGATTGTTCACTAATTTTTCCCATGAATTACGTACGCCATTAACGCTGATAATTGGACCACTTAATGAAATTTTGGCAAATAAAATTCTTCCTGATTGGTTACGACCAAAACTTGAAATGTTGTTCAAAAATGCACAACGCTTGTTATGGCTAGTTAATCAGTTGATGGATTTTCGTAAACTTGAATCGGGTTTCATGAAACTGAATATTTCGCAGATTGATTTTAATATGTTTGTAGAGGATATTTTGCTGACATTTAAAGAATTAGCATCGACAAAAGACATTATATTAGAACTTGATAATAAAAATCGGAATATAGATACCTGGTTTGACCCAATTTTGTTGGAAAAAGTGTTTTTTAATCTGCTTTCCAATGCATTTAAACATACAGTAAGTAATGGTGAGGTACGAATTTCTGTACGTGAAGTAAATCCCGAAGAAACGAAACAATTTACGAATGCCATCTTTCCATTAAAGGGCGCTTTGTTGATTGACGTAATCGATACGGGAAATGGAATAGAGCAACATGAAATAGAAAAGATATTTGAACCATTCTATCAGGCTCATAATCATGAAGGTGCAAATATATACGGAACCGGAATTGGACTGAATCTCTGCAAAGGAATTGTTGAACTTCATTCGGGTAAAATATGGGCTGAAAGTGAAACTGGAAAAGGTTCTACATTCAGAATTTTATTGCCATTAGGTAACGAACATTTTTCAGCGACAGAATTATCAGATTTGAAAACGGTTGAACATGACCGCTCTGTAATTCTAGATTTGCCTGATAATCCTGCTCCCGTTGTGTATGAAAGTACAGAGAGCAGACTACGAAAACGTGATAATTTTACTGTTTTAGTGGTTGAAGATAACGAAGATGTACGTGGCTATATCAAATCCTTACTTATCGATGAATACCGCATTATAGAGGCTGAAGATTGTCTTATTGGGTGTAAACTTGCAATTGAATTTGTTCCCGATTTAATTATCAGCGATATCATGACCCCGAATAAGAGCGGCATTGAGCTATGTAATGAATTGAAAAATAATGACGTAACTGATCATATCCCAATTATACTACTTACAGCTTTATCAGGATTGGATCAGGTAAAAGAAGGTTTTGAATCCTTGGCTGACGATTATATTGTAAAGCCATTTAATCCGGAATTACTAAAACTTAGAGTAGAAAATCTTATCAGTATTCGCCGACGCATACGCGAATCTTTTGATAAAAATAACCTGTATGGTAAGATGACTCCAAACTTGCCAAATGCAGAAGACAAGTTTATTTCAAAAGTTTTTGAGTATATAAAAGGAAATATTGATAATCCCGATCTCCGGATTGACTCATTCAGTAAAGACGTGGGAATGAGTCGGGTACAGTTTTATCGTAAAATTAAGTCGATTACCGGAAAAACACCAAGCATGTTGATTCTTGAAATCAGAATGAATGCTTCCGCAGATTTGATAAAAAAATCAGATTTGAATATCAATGAAGTAGCTTATCAGGTCGGTTTCAACGATTCATCCTATTTCGGTAAATGCTTTAAAGCGTACTTTGGAGTAACACCGGGTGAATATAAATGAAATTTGAAGATTTAATGATTGCTAAAGAAAATTTTCAGAAATAATATATTGAATGCATTGCCATATTTAACTCATAATTAATATAAACTGTTGATTCTAATCTTCATAAATATTTCAAACAACCAATTATAAAATACCGACTATACACTATTTCTTAAATCGTTGTATCAGATTATAAGCTTTATAAATGCCCAGTTCACCGGCTTTGCTTAAATCAGCCAGTCCCTTTGTATCTTCACCAATGTAAAGGTAGGTAAGACCTCTGTTATAATATCCTTCGGCAAAATCACCATCTAACTGAATGGCTTTCGTGTAATTTAAAATCGCTGTTTGGAAATCTTTTTGCGTACAAAGAATGTTGGCTTTGTTGTAATAAGCAAACGAAAAATCAGGATTCAAATCATTCACTTTTGAATAATCGGCCATAATCATCGTTACATCAAACATAGTCTGACTTTCTGTAACTTGTTTTTTAGCTTTTGGTTTGTCATCGGGGCTAATTTTTCCATTCGCATCTACTGCATTTTTGCCATAATCCACTAATTTATAACGGATATTGGCTCTGCAAAAGTAGGCCAGCATAAAATCAGGACGTAATGAAATGGCTTTATTTAAATCTTCAATGGCACTGCTAAAATCCTGCACCATGGCGAACTCCAGTGAGCGGCTAAAATAAATATCGGCATTTTGATTATCAGTTGAAAGTTTTAATGAAATCTCATTTATTGCATCAAAGTGACTGTTTACCAACTCGGCCGTCAATGGCAATTCATTGTTTGTAATTTTCAAAACGGAGTTTAATTTCTTCAACTTATTATATTCCTGAACACTAGGATAATATAGGTTTGTATGCCGTATTTCATCTATTTTTGCATAGTAAGTTATTACAAAATTTCGTTCATTAATCACGTCAGTATATTTGTCCTGAACGGCACCACGGGTAGCATCGGTATATTTCGAATCACTTTCTGCATCATCCATATTCTGAGCTGCAAACCGATTAAAAATCTCAGTTTTTCGACTCGTACTACTCTTTTGGGTATTGGTGGCTAACTTAGTGGTGGCTTGAATATTTTCTTTATTTTTGTGAGTAATATAGTCTTTGTTTTTCTCAATATTACTAGCCATTTGATGATATTGAAATGCAGCTTTCTGATTACCCAATGCCGATTCAGCCTGAGCAATTCCCAAATATGCAGGAACAAAATACTGGTACTTCGCAATAATTTTCTTGTAATCTTTAATCGTTGATTTGTAATCCCTTAATGAGAATTCAACCAGCGCTTTTTGCAATAAAGCCTCCGTCATCGTTGAATCTAGCTTTAATACAGTACTCAGGTCAGACAGCGCATTATTATAATCACCCAGACTAGCTTTTAATAAACCACGATTATAATAAATCAATGCATTATTCTTCTCCATTTTTACTGCCGTATTATAATCGTTGATTGCCTGATTATAATTCTTCTTCTACACATTCAGTATACCCCTGTTGATATAATCACCTACATAGGTTGAATTTCGTTTTATAGCCTGAGTATAATCTTTTAACGCACCTGCCCTGTCATTTCGTTGCATACGCAAAATGGCTCTGGCACTATATGACATAGCATTAGTACTATCTTTTTGAACAAATAAATTGAAGGTCTTTTCAGCTGCAATAGTATCCTTCATTTCCAGTTGTAGTCTGCCTTTTTCATAAAACAAATTAGTGGATTTCGGACTTAATTTTAAGTAGCTATCACAGTCTTCCATTGCAGCCTTGTAATCCTTGATGGCATCAAGCGCATCCATACGATTCATAAGTAAATGCAAACTGTTTGGGCTGAATTCCAGCGCTTTACTAAAATCGGCAATTGCTTCTTTGTGGTAAGTAAGTTTTCGGCGTGCAAATCCGCGAGCATAATAAGCTTGAGGTAAAAAAGGGTTAATCTCAATGGCTTTTGAACAATCTTCATCAGCGCTTTGGTAATCGCCCAACTGAATTTTAGCAATGGCACGATCCAGATATGGCTCTGCCAAATAGGGTTTTATTTTTATTACCTGATTAAAATACTGAATAGAAAGCACATAATCCTCAAAGTATAATGCATTTTGACCAATTGTCAGAATACGCTCGGTATTCCATTGGGCAAAGCTTGAAAGATAAGCTGTTAGACAGATTAATAGTAAAATTACTTTTTTCAATGAGGAACTGTTTTGAATAATAGATTATTGAAATGCATTGGCTTCGCAACCCGAATTGGCATTGAATGAACTAGGAATGTCAAATTGTTCAGTTGCCGAATATCCTAAGTCTTTATCATTCAGTACCTTTTTCATATATAACGCCCATATTGGTAACGCCATTGCAGCACCCTGTCCTTCGGCAATATTATCGAAGTGAATGGAGCGGTCTTCACCACCAACCCAACAGCCTGAAACCAATGAAGGTGTGTAGCCCATAAACCAACCGTCTGAGTTGTTCTGTGTTGTACCTGTTTTACCACCCATAGGCATACGTAAACCATAAGTACCACGAATTCTACCTCCTGTACCACCATCAACAACGCCCTGCATCATATATACCATTTTATAGGAAGTAGTTTCGCTGAAAATTTCGTGCATTTGAGGTGTGAATTTACCGATTACATTTCCGTTGGCATCTTCAATGCGTGTAACATAAAGCGGTTCTACCCGAATACCTTTGTTAGGAAAAGCAGTGTAAGCCTGTACCATTTCTCCTACCGAAATTTCGCATGGACCTAAACACAAAGATACCACAGGATCAATCTGCCCTGTAACACCGAATGAGCGCATCATTTTCACCATGGCTTCCGGCGAGAATAAACTCATTAAATAAGCTGATATCCAGTTATCGGAATTTGCTAATCCCCAACGTAAGGAAACAATATCGCCAACTTTTTTATTCTTGGTTGTGGTTTTTGGTGTCCACGGATTGCCAGTACCATCCATTAAAGTTACCGGCTGCCAGGTTGCTTTATCACAAGGCCACATACCTTCTTCCATAGCCAATGTGTACAAATATGGTTTAACTGTGGAACCAACCTGACGTCGACCAACATTCACCATATCATACTGAAATTGAGAGAAATCCGGTCCGCCTATATAGGCCTTCACTTCACCGTTATGAGGATTCATCGACATAAAACCACAGCGTAGGAAGTATTTATGATAGCGTATCGAATCCATTGGCGACATGAGTGTATCAATTACCCCATCGTATGAATATACGAGCATTTCAACTGGTTGCTTAAAAGATTCCCGAATTTCTGATTCTGAGTTTCCCTCATTTTTCAGGCGAATATAGCGGTCTGATTGCTTCATAGAATGGTTCATCGCAGTTTCAATATCCTCGGGTTTCATATTTCTGGCAAACGGTGCATATGTTCTTTTTTTCTTTTCCTTGAAAAAGTTTTTCTGAAGTGCCTGCATATGCTCATTTACAGCCTCTTCGGCATAACGTTGCATACGTGAATCAATAGTGGTATATATCTTTAAACCATCGGAATAAATATTATAGGGAGTTCCATCCGATTTCTTATTTTTATTGCAGAATCCATACAGAGGATTTGTGTCCCAGGCTTTTTTATCCTGCTCATACTTATCCATTTGCCAACTTGCATAATCACTTTTATCAGGTTCTTTCGCAGACATAATCGAACGGAGATATTCTCTGAAATACGTTGCCAGTCCAAGTTTGTGATCAACTTTTTGATATTTTAAAGTCAAGGGCAGAATTTTTAATGAATCAAACTGTTGAGAGCTAATGAAATCGGCTTTTCGCATCTGATTCAAAACCACGTTTCTACGTTCCATAGTCCGTTTATTAAACCGAACGGGGTTGAAATATGCCGGATTTTTACACATTCCAACCAAGGTGGCAGCCTCTTCGACCTTTAAATCAGCCGGTAACTTGCTGAAATAAATCTGCGAAGCTGATTTAATACCAACGGCATTGTTTAGAAAATCAAACTGATTAAGATACATAGCCAGAATCTCTTCTTTTGTATATAATTTTTCCAGTTTGACGGAGATAACCCATTCAATTGGTTTTTGTAAGGCACGTTCAATGAAATTATCAACACGAGGAGAATAAAGCTGTTTCGCTAATTGTTGAGTTATGGTACTTCCACCACCCGAGTTTTTTCGATGTGCGATTCCCGTAAGAATAAAAGCGCGGGTAAGTGATCTTCCATCTATGCCTGAATGATCGTAAAATCGTATATCTTCTGTTGCTATAAGGGCATTGACAACATTCTTTGAAATTTCATTATAATGAACGCCTACTCGATTTTGTTTGCTAAAAAAATAGCGTCCTATTAACTGTAAATCAGATGAATATATCTCAGTTGCATATTTATTTTTAGGATTTTGTAATTCATCAATAGGAGGCAGGTATCCAATCCAGCCCAAATTAATCATGATGAATAATAAAACCAGACTTACAATTCCTGCCGTAAAAAGTCGCCAGAAATAACGTTTAAATAGCGAACGAAAATCCCGTTTTTTTGCTGTATTTTCCATATAATCTGATAATTTTTTAAAGCCACAAAAGTACGAATTATTTTACAAATTATACTTTCATCAATTCGATTAAAATTTGGTTCGAAATAAGTACACCTTTGCTTGTTAAGCCTAATCTATTGTCGGATAAATTAAGATGCAAACTATCTAAAAAGGGTTGACTGTTTTCTAAGCATTCAGTAACAAATTCTTCGCCAAATTCAAATTTAATATATTCTAAATCAATTCCTTCCGAGGTTCGTAATGTAACCATTACATAATCATTGAATTTCTCCGAAATTGATAGATTTTCTGTTTCAAAGAAATCCGTTTTATTTTCAACTGCAAAAACATATTTCAATATTGACGAAACATTCCATTGCCGACTCACCAAATTATACGAATGTGCCGAAGGTCCTAATCCCAAATAAGGTTGTTGCTTCCAATAGGCTGAATTATGCCTCGACCTGTAATCTTTCTGAGCAAAGTTAGATATTTCGTAAGCATCAAAGCCCTTTTCTTTCATATTCTTAACCAACAATAAATACATTTCATTCATTGTGTCGTCATCAACTGGAATAACTTCACCCTTTTCGCGCTGTTCCCAAAGTTTTGTGCCTTCTTCATAAGTCAAACCGTAGGACGAAATATGCTGAACATTCATACTCAAAGCCATATTGAGCTGTTTTTCCCATTTTTCAATAGTTTGATAGGGCAATCCATATATTAAATCAATACTGATATTTTTAAAGCCAGCATATTGAGCATTTTTAATAGCTTGTACTGCCTGATTTCCATTATGACGACGGTTTATGCGTTTTAGGTCATCATCGTCGAATGACTGAATACCAATGCTGATACGATTAAACGGAAGTTGCCTGATAGATTCAAAGAATTGAACAGATAAATCATCCGGGTTAGATTCAAAGGTTATTTCGGCATTTTCTCTTACTGAAAAGGTCGCATAAATGGCTTTGAAAATGGCAGAGAATTGTTCTGGCTTCAGAACACTTGGAGTTCCGCCACCAAAGTAAATTGTATCAATTTGGTTTTGGGCTAAATAATTTGCTCTAATCTCAATTTCCTTACAAATTGAATCAACTAATCGGGGAATTAATTTGGGTGCAACTTCAGTGTAAAAATCGCAATATGTACATCTTTTTTTACAGAATGGAATGTGAATATATATGCCGGCCATTTTTAAAATTTTAATTTTCAGCCAGTTGAGAATTATTAAATTTCTAAAAGGGCTTTTCAGTACAAAAATACAATAAATAGTTTGTAATATCGGAAAAAGAACGTATCTTTGCACTCGCTTTTCAGAAATGAGATAGCACGGGGTGTAGCGCAGTCCGGTTAGCGCACCTGCTTTGGGAGCAGGGGGTCGTGGGTTCGAATCCCGCTACCCCGACTTGAAAATCAGCCACTTACAGTAAAATGTATGTGGCTGATTTTGTATCTATACATTTTTCTATACATTTTTCTAAATCGGTAAACAAGTAAATAACACATAATACCGCAAAGATACTCATTAATTTAGTTGTATATCTTTAAAAATTATCCACTATCCCATATAACCCTTTCCTTTCGTTCCTTGCCTTTATATTTAGTATTTGATAGTTTGTCAGTTCACGACAATAATATCGGCTGTACGGCTTCGCATAGCCTTCAGTAATCATTATTTCATTGATACATCTTCCATCAGGCAAATAAACAAAAGCCAATGTTCTTCCGTAGGAATCCACTTCGTTTCCTTTTTCCAATTCAATAGTAAGCGAAGTTCCTGGAAGTACTAATTCTTTCATAAAATTAAAAGACATTCTTCCCAACATCAGCAATAATGCACCTACCATGTGTGTTTCTCTTTCGTCCTGATATAATTTTCGACATGATTTTATTTCCGGTGCATCTATCCCAAGAAATCTGATTTCAAGTTCTGATTTATTGCTGAAATCATTCAAAATAACGCCATCTCCATCCACCACCCTATTTAAAAACAAGTTTGTTTTTAGAATTTTCGACTCAAATACATTCAAATACTCCATTTTACATTTATTTATATTGTTTTATATATGTTTAATAATTAGTAACTTAGCAACAAATTTAGTAGAAATAAATGATAAATAAAAATATAAAATTAATTATTAAAAAAGGAGGAAAAAATGGCAAGACAGACTGGTCACATTAAGTACAACGGAACACTTGGAGAAGTGAGACATTACAAAATCAAAGGCATGTCCGGTGATTTTGCAGGATTAAAGGGAGGCGCAACGGGCGAACAGATAAAAACTGGAGCTTCGTTTGTGAGAACTCGTGAAAACAACAATGAATTTGGAGGCTGTGCAATTGTAGCCAAATCAATTCGCACAGGACAAGCTCAATTAATGAAACAAATGAGCGACTCTCAATTTACTGGTCGTTTAACCGGTATCGTAAAAAAAATCAATTTAGAGGATCAATCTGAAGCTCGTGGAGTACGTGCGATTTTGATTACAGCCGTACCACAACATTTAATCGGGGTGAATTTCAACCGGAATAATACTGTTGAGGGTTCTTTTACCGGAAAATATGAAACAGTTGCGAATACTGGAAGAAACAGCGTAACACTTACTGTTGAAGAGTTTAAACCACTTGAACAACTCAATATTCCTGCTGGTGCAACTCATTTCCGTTTCGTGAATTCAATTTCAGTGATTTCGGATTATGCTTATAATTCGTTGACAAAGGTTTATGAACCCATTGAACCAGCTTTAAACGAGCTTTCAAAAGTTACGTATTCTGATTATATTGAAATTGCACCGGGTGTAAATCCTGAAGTTTCAGTAGTAAGTGCATTGGCAGGTGCTCCAGTAATGACCGATAGCGTTAGCTTATTGAGTTGTGTTGGAATTGAATTCTCACAAAAAGCAGGTACTGAGTATTATGTATTTTCAGTTGGAAATAGCATGAAAATCAAAAACGTATTTTGATAAACTGCTCAAAATTCAAATGAAGCTCTACTGAAAAGTGGAGCTTTTTTTTTGTCTATACATTTCTATACATTTTTTCTATTGAGACGACTCATGTACGACTTATGTACGACTTATATACGACTTACCTATGGCATGAGTATAGGTTGAATTTTTGCACCCAACACTCGGAAAATGGGAAATAACTTTTTGGCCGTCCCACCGAGCCAAAAAAAGTTATTCTCATTTTTCCGCCGGTTGTAACTAAAGCGATTTTGAATATCCGCACTACTTTTGAGATTTGCAGCCAACACTCGGAAAGACGGGAAATAACTTTTATTCAAATGAAAAAATAAACATTAAAAAGTTATTCTCGGCTTACCGCCAGTGGTAATCCAAATTAAACATTTCTTTTTCCGCTCTCCCTTTAGGGGATTAGACCTATTGGGGCTAACTTGTCGTAGAAATAAATATATACCACTGGAAATGCGTTGGAAAATGGCTTGGGGAAAACGGAATGAATGAGCTTGCGAAATGGAAATGAGTATTTCCCGAAGCCGTGGGGTGCTGAGGTGTATGCTTGTAATGTAGGCGAAATGAAGTGTGGTTCGGTTGAGGTACGAAACCGACCAGAACGAAATGGAACGCATATACCACAAGCACATGGCAATAAAACACGGAATATATTTATTTTCTGCACAACTAATGGGTGGTGGGGTCTTATTGTGGCTCTTATATTGGCGTTAGCCTAAACACTCACCGTTTAGGTGTAATAAACTTACCGCTCTGCCTGAAAGGTGCTTAATGGGGTGGACTCGTCGCAGTGGAAAAAATATACCGTTGGAAGTGCGTTGGAAAAGGGCATGGGTGGTGACTGAATGGAACGGAACAATGGGTTGGAGAATGAAATGGAGCTTAACTGGCTGTTTGTGCGTGGATTTATTTGTGCGAGGATTACAGCCGATTTGCGAAATGGAATGACTGCGTGGATTTGTGGAGTGGAATGAAGAAGCCACTTATGCCGAGCGGTGCTGAGGTGGGTGAAATGAACTGAACGCAATGTAGTGAAGGGTGGACGCTAAGTGAGGTACGAACAGCGTCCCCCGAAACGAAATGAGAGAAGAGAATGAACCGACCGCAAGCACATGTAAATAAAACTCGACATATTTTTTCTTACTGCAACCGCTGAAAGGGAGGAGGGGAACTTTGTTGGTTTCAGGTTGGCGGTACGCCTAAACAACTCACCGATTAGGTGTTTTATTCTTTCCGCTCTCCCTTTAGGGGCTTATTCTTCGGGCAGCGAAGCGGGGCTAAAGCGTTGATTTTGTGCGACTATTATACATAATTTGGTTATGGGCTTCCCTATTGATTTGCCGTCAGGCAAGGGAATGACCATTAACTACATGTTATGTATAATAGCTTTGAGTTGGCTTTTTTCTGGCGCATCTATTTTGCTTCTTGTGGGTAGATTGAAACAGTGGTTTTGAAAAAACATCACTGTAAAAGAAGGGTTGATTGCAAAAAGTGTGACAGAAAAAGACAACGAAGCGTGGATTGTGCGGAAGCCATAAAAAAGACCGTGCAAGCCATGAGGTACGAATGGTGGGGATTTTTTGTGGCTGGGGATTGCGGAGGTGCCCGTAATTAACTTTCAGGTGAAGCCTGACCTATTTGGCAATACTCAATTATTTTAAAAAAAAGTAGTGAATTACTCACTACTTTTCTTTCTTTTCTTTCCTTTTATCGACTGTATAACGTTCTTTTCAGTCAATACTATTTGATTTTCTAATTGTTTTATTTTGTAATTTGTAGAATCTAATCTATTTTGTATTGTATCCTGAGTTTCAATTATTTCTTTCGCATATTTTGGTGTATTAAAACTTCTAACAGTTAAATAAATACTAATAGTAGCAAGAGAAATACTCAGTAGGGAAATTATAAAACCTTGTGTATGATTTTTGAATGCAATTTTAGTGTTCCTATAATTAAACTCAGCCAAATTCCGCTTTTCAATTAATTTGATATTCTGAATTGCATTTTTAATGTTTAATATCCTTATTCTTTGTTGGTTATGCGAGTCATCGATTAGGTGATTGTCCGAATTTGTATATTTTGAGTTTAAAAGCGTTTCACAATATAGTGCCTCTCCTAATGCATTATGACATAGCTTATCTATCTGTTTATAACCATTTAAATTTAAGTGTTTTTTTGTAACTATGTTTCCATTTGATATTAGTTTATTGCATAATGTTGAAATTTGATCTGAATAGGCAATAAATTTTTTTTCGTATATAGTCAAATAATGGACTAAAGCCTCGTTATTCTCTGTTCTTATGTCAATTGGTTGATCCGAAACAAACGCCCTTAAAAGAGAATCAGCATTTTCCTCATGGTGTACATGTGAATGGTAAAGCTCTTTAATAATATGATAAATAGCATTAGGCATTTCCATTGAAATAAAAAGTAATGAAGTATCACTTTTTTCATCAATTTCATATTCATAAAGATAAATTCCATTTTTACTATGAACCTTGTATTTAAGTGTAAGAGCTCCTGTATTGTTAGTAATAACAATATCACGATTAGCACCTAAATTAACTGTAATGTGGTGTTTTTGAGCAGAATTATCCGAAATATCTTTGGTGATATTGTTTTGGATACAAGCACTATTGTCTAAGTGATAAATTGTAGGTATCCAAAAGGCACAGTACTTTAAAGCCACACATTAAAATTTTAAAACATAATGACAGTACATACCTTTAAGGCTTTCAATAAAGCCTGGTTTTTTGTACATAGTTGTAAAAATTTTTTGGGCAGTTTCCGTAATCTTCCAAGTGTTTTCAGATTGAGAGTCAATTCCACGGGTAATAAAGCCTACTAACTCAAATTGATTAACAACATCTTCACTAATTTCATTTCTTAGTTCTGAAATTTCTCCACTTTGTTTGTCATAAACAAAGTTTAATGCCATTTCTTGTGTCATAGGGTTGTTGTTGGTGTGTTGATAAGTTTTCGTTCGAAAATTAGAGTTTTAGAGTAACTTCTAATATAGGTAGAAACCTGATTTTCAGGAAAAACTATCTTAAACGAGTCACAAAAGTATATATTTGTTGTCTATATAACAACTATTCTCTGTATAATTTTAATAGTAGCAATGTATTTTAACCTAATAATATATAAAAAACGAAACATATATTCATTGTATCTATAATACATACATCACTATAGAAAATATCAGTTCAAGGTGAAAATTATTCTAAACATAAAACAATATATATTTCATGTGTGTGTTTAGTCTCAATAAATGTACCAATTATTAGATTTATAATATAAATAGCAAATAAAATAGTACATTAATTATCTTTTTTAGCTTCTATTGCCAAATTGTCAAAATATGCTTTTTCTTTATTGCTGAGTAAATTCTTTTCTTGCATTTCGATTAAGAAATCTTTATTATTCAAATCTTCCCATGTAATATCATAATAAAACAAATCAAGTTTCATATCATCAATTAATGAGCTTGCTTCAGGGAATTTAATTCGACTTACTATTTTAGAAACTTCATATGTTATATTATCCGCTAAAACTTCACCAAACAGATTTTTTGCGCTTTCGGGTGGGTTGGATAAAAGAAAATCGAATAAACTTTTTTCAATGCTTTTTCGAGAGTTATTGATTTCACCTTGAAGTTTGTTTAAAATATTTTTCTTGGTATCTAAAATTTCATTTTCAATCAATTTGATATTCTTTTCAAAATCAGCTTTTTCATCCCGTTGAATTATACTTTTATCTCTAATTTTGATATGAATTAGATACTGATTTCTAAAGTTTTTTATTCTTTCCTTTATTGAAAAGAAATCATTTAAAAACTCCTTCTCAGACAAATTAGAAAATAATTTTAAATTAGCTTCAATTGTATTCTTTAGGTTATTGTCTTTGAATGGAAGCGCATTAGGGGGTAACTTAACTTTAGCAGTATGTAAATTTGCACCTGTAAACTTCAAATCAACATATTGGAATTTTGCTTTATATACTTCTAAAGTCCTTGCATAATTGGGTTTAAGTGGTGGATCATTAGCCAATTTAACTTCTAATTGTTTGATAACTTCCTGATTAATAGGATTGATATTTTTAGAAATTTCTTCTATTTGTACAATGTCCATTTTATCGAAAATATCAATCATTTCATTTTCGTTTTCCAATAAATTCAACAAGAACTTTATTTGTATAATTTGACTGGATTGAATCGGAAACAAATCATAAGCATCACCCTCTTTCTCATGATAACTACTCTTGGGAAAATAGAAATAGCCAAAATCATCAATCAGATAAAAGTATATATTAAATCCATTTTTATTTTGAATGTTGATATTAGCCTTTTGCAGTATTTCAATTGCTTGAATATCTCCATATCCATTACGATAGGTGTTTTCTGAGAATTCCAAAAAGATATTTACATCAATTCCATTGGATTTGATAGTAACTAATGATTCAGCAATCTCAATAGATATATTTGGGATTGATATAACGACTTGCTTTTTTGCTTTAAAGAGCAAATCTAAAATTGTACTGAAATCACTTTTAAGCAGGTTCAATGAATTGTTCATAGTTTGAATTATTGTTAAATAAGTGATAACGATAATGCATCCTTGAAAGAAACGTTATACCTATTTGTGTGCCAATGATATGGAAAATCACCTTTTCGTATTGATCCAATTTCAATAACAGTATTCCAAGGTGCAATTGTAGGTTTTGAACCCGAAGGATCTAATAACAGCAGTTTAATTGGTTTTCCTTTTTCATTGCAAGAATATCCTACAGCAAGCATCCAATGACCGCCAGATTGAAAAAATACACTTGTTATAGTCGGCATATTTTCATCTAATTGACTGATAACGAAATCTATTACTTTATTATCTTCCAATTCGCTGAAAGCGGTATACAATTTTGAAGAAAAGTTTTCGTTGACTAAATCAAAAATATCCCGCAAATATGTACCATCTTTCAATAAATGAGGCAAGGCATGAATTTTTTTCATAAATTTACCTACACTTGTACGAGAGTCAAATTGACTTTGAGGGGGTAAATTTTTCTTGAACAAAACACCTAAAATCTTCAATCCCATAAATAAACTATATGGACCACAAGAACCATCTGCACTACCCTGATACTCAAATACAGATTCTTTTGTTATTTCTGAAATGATTTCAGTTCCTTTTATCTTTAATCCGGAAATTACGTGATATGATTCCATAATGTAAAATTTACAAATGAATTATTCCCCCAATACCGCTTTTTGCAACAGCATTTGGCTATTACCGTAAAAAGGAACATCTGATTTGCCAAGAATGCTGGTAGGGATTGTTGATAGTTCGGCAAGGTTGTCCATTGGTACGAGGATTGTTTTTGCTCCGTTTTCGGATAAGAGTGTTACTTTGTCGGCAAAGTTTAACGCTCTTTCTATTGCTCCACCGATTGATATATTACCTAAAACTGCCAAACCACCCTTGAGATTCTTTTTGTATATGGCTGAAATAATGGCTACATACACGGCACTACCGATACCGCCACTAATAACCGCTCCCATTATGTTGCTGACTTGTATGTTTAAGTCGTAGCCGGTAAGTGAGTGTTGCTCGTTTAGTATGCTCTTTTCGTTTGCTCTCAGGTAGTTATATGTGTTTTTGATATTTTCTCTGACTTCCTGTGAGTTTGTGCCGGTTACGTTTATTTTGCCGTTACCTTTTAATGCTACTACTTCTATTTTTATCAGTGAGTTACTTGAACCATCGCTTGTGGCTGTATAGCATACTCCTGGTGAAAGTGGATTGGCTTCTATCAATGAGGAGCCTTTTTCTTCGGGTAATCCCACAAAGATTTCCTCTTGTGTTTCTTTATCAATGTATGAGAAGTTTGTGTCCCAAAATTCCATACCTCCAATGCGTTTGAGCTGTTCTTTTACACGTCTGCGCATTTCCATAGCAATAACCAAATACTCCTGAATATCAGCCTTGGTATAGTTCCCATCGGGGTGCATGAGTTTTATAAAACCTGAAACAATTCGTCTTACAGATTTAGAATCACGTTGTTTTAAGTGCGAACCCAAGGTAAAATACTTATCAATGGCTTCGTAATAAGTTGTTTTCCGTTGTGACTTCAATATCTCCGAAAAGAAATCGGTACTAAAACCAAAGTGGTTTGTAAAGTTTTGAGGACTGAATTTGGTTATTTCCCAACCGGGAAGAAACAAGTTGATACGATCTAAAAAAGCTGTATCGCTGTTTACCTCGTCGGAAAGCGGGCTGAATAAATGGGAAGTTTGTAAAACGGTTTCAACAGGTTGATTGATATTACCATTCAGAATAATAGAAGCAGAACCCGAAATTTCACCCCCTTTCGCCCTTGAAAATGAGCCTGATTCCATGTAATCTTTCATTAATGGAATAGCATCACGGTCTTTGAAAAGTTTGTCAGTACTTTCGTCAAAACAAATTGCATCCCACAAACCGACAGCGCCCACACGACCTGTAGTATTGTTTACAAATAGTTGAGCTACAGAACCCTGACCACCTGAAACAAGAATGGCGTAAGGTGTTATTTCTTTGTAGATATATGATTTACCGGAAGAGCGTGGACCTAATTCAACCATGTTGAAATTGGCTTCGACTAATGGAATTAAGCGGCACAATAAGAGGTTGAGTTTGCGACTGTCAAACCCTTCACTGTTTGGTTCATAACCTGCACTGCGAAGTAATAGCGTTTTCCATTCTTCATTTGAAAACGCACTCCTTAAATTAGTAATCTTTGAATTATCAAAACTTGAAAGCTGAATGGGTTTTATATCACGCACTACAAATGGGAAAACGGTAGATCCAATCGTAACCAATGGATCGTATTCCATGTCTATAATTGCCCAAATACCACCCAATAAGAGCTTTTCATGCGCTTTTACAAGTTCATCACTGATATTGGCTTTTTTGATATTGCTGTTGCTTATATTCGCCCAATACCTGTCTTTTTGTGCGTCTAATTCTACCGAAATTTTATCAATAATTTTATAGCGTCCTTTTTCACGAAGTTTAGACTGAATTAATGTGCTTTCTTCGGGGTTGACATAGTGGTTACGAAGTATGGTTTTTACGTTTTCCATTCCTTCCTGCATTTTTTGTTCGTCCTCTGTACTACAGGTATTGGCCAATAAGTATTCCAACACGAAAGCAGGAACATTTGCACCACCTTTAATTATTCCAACAAGGTCTTTTTTTACGACAAAACCTCTGAAATGGTCTAATGCTTTTTTATCTAATTCGTCTAAAACTATCATAGGATTTACTATTTATTCATTTACAATTTACCATTATAAGAGGCCTCCGAGGTCTCTGGCATTTGATTTTTTAATTGTTACACTGTCTAACTGCTCTTGTGATTCTACATCAATCAACGAAGCCAAAACAGTGTCATTTCCATTGAAATCGAATTCAACAATGTGAGTATTACCGGCATTTAATGTACATATATTGCTTTTACTGTATTGTTTGCCATTTGCAAACATCAATAATTGTACTTTGCGAGTTGACGAAAATAAGTCGTTTTTGGCTTTTGAAGTTTCTAATTTTACAGCGAAGATAGTTCCGGTAACATCAATTAGTTCCGATTTATTGCCAATTTTTACTTCCAGCCCTTTGGTTGGTTCTTTTACTTTGGAGAAAACTAATTTTGGAATTATAATTTCCTGAGGTGTGAAACCACCGTGTGAATAGCCATAAACACCTTTTGATTTGAATGGACGGTGATTTTTGGCAACCACCACATAATTAAAATCCTCGTATTTTTTATCAAAGCAAATCCAATCGGGATTTGTTTGTTTATCGACAGTACGGATATAGCGTTCACTCACTTTATTTTTACCAGTAACATTAGGCGCAATTTTATCTGCTTCGTCCAATAAGCCGGTGAGTACAAAACCATGATCGGTCACTAAATGTACTTCACGATATCCGATTTTCAATAGCAGTGTTATATTGTCAGCAATTGTTTTTTCAAATTCACTGAATAATTTGATTGCTCCGTGTTGTAGTTTTTCGCCTGTATTATCAATGTCTTTGTATGTTAGTACCAAATAATCAGCTTTGCTCCCGTAATGCAGAGCTTCCATATCTATGAAAGTGATTTCTTTGCCTGACAATTCGGAAAGTTTCTTTTCCCGGTCTTTGTGAATGGCAAGTACTTCGTTATTACCCACGTATAGAGCAGACATATTGTGTTCGGTTTCCGAAGGAATATCTGCTAACATGGTGTTTCGTTCTACCTTGAATTGTTTTTCTAAGGTGCTTGCTACAAAATCAGCAATTTCATACCGTAAACCATCGCCAACAATAACTGCAACGCCCGGATTAGCTGTTTTAAATAAATCAACCAAATAACCTTGTTGGTCAGATTTGTAAGCAGAGGCATATTCAAACCATTGTTGTAATAATTCATGGTTTAGATTTTCGTAGTATTCCTGAAGTGGGCGAATGATAGTTTCATCTTGTAAGAAACTGGCGTATAAGTTACGAATGGCTCTGTCCACTTTGGAAAAACTACTTACATAATAGGTTTTTATCTTATCGAAGCTGGTACAAGCGGTAAGCGGTTTACTATCATATTCTAACAAGGTAATAATATCCTGCCACCATGCCGGAATGAGTCTTTTTACTTTCTGGGCTTTTGCACGTTCTTTTATTTTGACCAACTTTTCGCTGACATAGGATTTGTCACGCAGATTAGCGGTAATTTCCTGCAATGCTTTCAGGTCAATTTGTGGGAAACAATGATTGGGGTTTACTGCCCAAACATTGTTTGAATTATCTAATTTGTACTGAGTAATATAATCGTTCAATGAACTGCTGTAGTTGTCGCTATCCACCCATTTGTAGTATAATTTCAGCAATTGTTCTGATACAGAGTTTGCCAATAAGCTATCAAATAAAAGATTCACCACTTCTGTTGCCAAGGTTTTAAGTGGTTTTGCTGTGTAAGGTTGACCAATGAGTTCAAATAGTTTTTCTTCAAATAATCTTTGTACTTCCTTGTCCTTACTTTTTAGATAGCTATCGGGTTCGTGTAAAAATGGCAATAATTCATCTTCCACCGAAATAAGTTCTTCGAGGTTTTGCAGAATTTTTTTCCACCAAGCCAGGTCTTTGCCAACTCCTAATTTTCCGGCTGTAAGTAACATGGGACTATCCATGTTTACTTGTAAATTGGTATTTGTAAATAATTTATTTTTGAGCCATTCGGTTGGATTGCTTAGATTTAGACATCCATGTGTAAAGCAGTAGTCGAACAAAAAACTCAATTTGTCCTGCTCACGCGTTACATAGAAAATAACCGGTTTGTCTTTGTATTGTGTTTCGGCTTCGTGCCGTAAGAGTAATTCTTCCTGAACCGTTTGCCATTGGTCTGTCAGGTTATTGTCTGTTTTGATTAGGTGATAACCGGTGCCATCAAGCAATGGTAGAAGGAAGTCGCATTGCCCTTTGGGGTCAATGATCACGACTCTTTTACGAAGTTGTAATTGGTGTTCAATGTCTTGTAAAAACCATTTGTCTGTCATGAGTTCATTTAGAAATTACGAATTTCAGTTATTAAATAGTTCACTGTTTATCTGCTGCTTTATATGCTTGATTTGGGTGATTTGGGTTTTCAGGGTATTGCCTTACTAACTTAGCATTATTAACAAGATATGGTAAAACTTCATTTTGAAGATACGCCTGACTTCTTTTTACTCTCAAAGCGATTTGCTCGATAGTCATAAAATCAGATTTACAGGTATTAATTATTAAGCTATTAAGTTGTTCTTTTGATAGTTTTCTGGAATTTTTCTTAACCGAGGTGTCAAGGTTAGGTGTCAAGGTGTCAAGGTTAGGTGTCAAGGTTTCGGAACTGTCAACCTTTTGTTCGGAACTACCAACCTTTTCAATTGAGCTGTCAACCTTTTGTATTGAAGTGTCAAGGTTAGGTGTCAAGGTTTCGGAGCTACCAACCTTTGTGTCTAATTCCGATTCAGCGTTATTGGCAAAATTAGTATTCAAATGGTAAGTTGTCCACCGGCTTTTATTTTCTGAAATCAAAAAACCTTCTTTACAAAGTTCCTGAAGTATTTTGGTTATATCCGATCTGTGTTTATCAATAGAATCCTGCAAACGGTTATTGTTTACTTCCCCTTCAATGTCACAAATTGCCAGGATATTTAATTCATCCTTACCCAATAAATCAACTTTGTTGCCAAAAAGATTGCGAAGTGAAATAAGTGTTTCTTCGGGGAGAATACTAAATTTGGGAAGTTCAAGAATTAATCTATCAGGCTGAGATTCGACTAATAAATATGGGCGACGCCATTGTGCATACTCCCAACCATACATAATTTTGCTTACACCACTACCTGCTTTTTCGGCACTCCCAATCATCATAAACATTTTTTGAATTGTGGTATTACGGCACTCACTGGTACCACCGTGGTAATATTGTCTGAGTGATACCAATAGAGTACCCGGATTTGAGAATCTATACTTATCAATTCGTTGTTCGATTACAATATGATTAGGGGCAGCATAATCGGTGTGTATCAAAGCGTTAACAAAGGCTTCGCGCAAGGCAATATGTGCAGGTGTTTCATCCTGACGAACGCCGTTTTTAAGCTGAAAAGGTTTTGGGAGACTTGAAGCCAATTTAGGCCATACCATGCGATAAAACTGAAACAGATTGGCTTCCCAGTTACCATCGGGACATATTCTATCCGTCCAGCGAGTTTCGGGGTCACGTGTAAGTATTTCCCGATAATCGGGAAAAAACTTAGGACAACATTCGGGGTCGATAATGCTATTTGTTTTACCGAACATAAGCATACCGGCTAAAGTATATCCCTCAATTTTAGATTTGCGATCGAGTCGATAAGCACCTAATTGAGTTAGAAAATCCTTATCTTCTAACGATAACCATGGGTGACCAATGTGTGTAGTGGCAAAAAGCTGACGATATTGACGAATACTATTCAAATCAAAATCTTCCGAGAAAAAACCTTCCAGAATACGACTATCAGCATGTGTATGTAAGTCGGCATCGGCAATCATACGACTTACTTCTTCTTTTGTGCAACGATAATCGCCTTCGTGATTTCGTTTGTAGGTATTGCCAAACGGATTACCATTTATATAAACAGGTCGCTGCACACGTGAAGCTACAGGAATTCTGAAAACCAGATACGGATTTCCTTCGAAATCAATTTCAATTACATCGTTATTTGATAATAAATTTATGGAGACTTTTTGCAAATTATTTGCAGCATCCCAGAAAGCTTTTTTATAGGTGTTGATTTTATTCGGTGGTAGTCCTTCAAAAATCAATTCGTTTTTTTGTTCTTTCACCCCCAATACAATGATTCCTCCTTTGGTATTGGCAAAGGCAGAATAGGTTTTCCAGAATTCATCAGGGAAACCACCTTTGGCTGATTTATATTCTATTTCGTCGGATTCACTTTCGGGAAATGAATTAAAAACCTTTGATATAAAGGGGTGTTCAAAAGCATCGAAAAGTGAAAGTTGAATGTTTTCCATAAACTTATATCGTTTATTTTTTTTGAAATACTAATTTAGGCATTAATCGGAAACCAATATCGTGGTGTTTTTATTGGAGTATGCTCAGTTAAATAGCCTTTTCGATACCATTTTCTGCCTACTCTGAAAGCTACCATCAAATCGGGGTCTAAAATTAATACATAATGTCTGTTTTGCGGTAGTGCATCTTTAGTTTTAATCCACGTAAAACTTATACCGTATTCTTTTTGAAGTTCTAAATGTGTTTTCATATTATGTTGTTCAACCCACTACGGGGTTGTATATTCATTTTTGTTTTCATCCCCCAGATAAATCTGGGGGTTATGCACAGTTAACTCCTACGGAGTTTAATTCTACCAATCCGCATTCAGGTATTTTACTAACTGTGTGGATTTTAGGACTTCGGCTTTTAGCATTCCTTTTTTCTGAAGGGGTGCTATGTTTTTGCCTACGCCATCATCGAGTATCGGGTTATAGCCCTCTGCAATGAGTTCGTCTATTTTGGCGGTAAAGTGTTCTATTTCGCGCAATTGCAGGCGAATGGTTTCTTTCTCGTTTTGTGCCGCTGCGGTTTCTACGCCCTGAAGCTGAATGAGGCGGTATTCCAAATTCTCTACACGGTGCGTGAGGTAAGCCGATTTGAGCTTGAACAGACTGTCTCTATTCCATTTATATATAATTATGTATGCTTCGAAGCCCTGATTAGCACCGCTGCTGAGGTGCCAGATAAAAGGTGTTTTGGGCAAGTACATAAACAAATTCAAATGATCGGAAAGATTCTTGAAGAAATGCTGCTCAATGTATTCGTTTACGGGGCGACCAAGCAAACTATCTAACTGCATAAACTGCGCAGAAGTGAAGCCATTGGCCAAACAATGCTGCTCCAACCTATCCAACAAACGAGGTTCGCCGGGGAGACCAACCAGCGGCACAATACCGTCTTCGTCTTCCATCAAGATAGTACGAATGGCATCCGCCAAAAACTCCAAGGTTATTTCGGAAGTACGGGCTTGTGGCAGTACTTTGTATTGATTGAAACACCCACAAACATCCAACGGATTTACTTTATTGCGAATACAGAATTCTTCCAAATCGTTGTTGCTTTGGTATAGCGTAGCCATTTGTTCAATGATTTCACGCTTGCGATCTTCTTCAAATTCTATTATTGGTAATTCGGTTATATGATTATCGAGTATCGTTCTGATTTCTGCTGTAATGCCTAACTCCTCGTTGGTAAGTGCTTGCCACATAACCAATGTTTCGGCAGTGATACCTTCTGCACCCACCGATACGCCCATTTTGGCTTCTACCTGCGCACGGTCTTCATCGCTAAGCTCATATACTTCGTAAATCAACTCGTTGATAACGGCTTCGTTCAACAAAACCAAAGCTAATTGTAGGTTCTCGAAGTTCAGATAACTTTGAACTCTGTCTTTCAATGAAATATCTGAAAAAGCTGAAAGTTGATTTTTTTCAAAATTAGTTTCAATAATACGATATGTGCATAAACTCTTTTTTATATCTATATTTTTTGCAGCGAAAGTTGATATTTTATTTTCTAAATTTGGAGTTGGTTTTACAAAAGGTATTCTTTTTAGATCACCAGGGTTAGTATTAACCGTTGGATTTAAACAGTCTATTATATAAAATATCAAATGGGAATTCAATAGACCTATTGAATAATTTAAATTTGAATATTCTTTAGTAGGATATACACCCGATCCTGCTGCATCAAGAGTATGATTTTTTGACATAAACCTAAATGAAGCACCTTTTGACCCTGCAGAAGAATAAGTAATTCCTTCATTAAAATACATCTTTTCATTACGAATAACTGAATTTTCTAAAGCCTTGATTTCAGCTGCATCATTTTCCCAATTAATAATAGTCCAGTCATTACCAAACCACTTCACAAATGGACCACCCTTTGTATGAGGTGTCCATTTTAACCTATCTACTTTGTAATCTTTTGAAATAGTTTGACTGTCAACCTCCCACCAAAACCGAATAAAACGTTCATTATCCCCAGATTTACTTCCTGTACAAAAATTTAGATATTTATCCGCAACATTTCCCTTAAACTTCTCTCTAAACCCATCACTAATCCAATAAATAAAAGGCCAACTGTCAATGATTTTTAATTTGGATTGAGGCAGTGAATAAACTCTGTTATTTTTACGTTGGCTTAAAGTATCGTTATAAGCCTGAACCAATGATTCTTGCTTGTATTTTTCCTGTTGATTGGCAGTGATATTGAAGTAAAAACCAGGTTTATCACTTTTCATTTTGCTAAAAACATACCAAGTAGCATCCAACAAAATGCCAGTACCAAAAAGATTTACTCTATCCAAGCCATAATCGACCAATAAATCAATATGTGTATGTTCAATCATATACTTGCGAACATCCTCGAAAGTTTTGATAAACATAAAGGTGTGTGGGTGAATTATACCCACTAATCCATCTTCTATAGTTAATTCACAACAACGTTTTATAAATGAAGCATATAAGTTTATGTTGAATTTGTATGGCTTCGTGTAATTGGCATTTATAAAAGTTTTCAGTTCATCTCCAAAGTCCGCACTATCGGTATAAGGCGGATTTGCTACGGCTATATCGTATTTTTGGGTAAGGAGTTGCAGGAAAGTAATGGCATCCTGTGTTTTGGTATTGAGGAATGAACTGCCTTGACGGGCTGCGTTTTGCTCCACAGCACGTTGCAGGTTGACAAAGAAGTTATCACGGAATTGTTCGTAATTCGCCAACGTGTTTTCTTCGAACATGGTCAACTGTGTGCGGTCGAACTGTTGTTTCAGTCCGTGCAGCTGTATGCTTAGTTTTTCTTCGAGCCGTATGAGTGAGCCAAACTTGTAGGCTTGTTGCAGGTCTGTCCAAATATCACGGATAATGGCTTTTTGTTTTTCGTCCATGTCGGTATTGGATTCAAAAATATCCTGTACCTGTTCGTATTCGGGCAACCAGAAATCGGAACTTACCACATTAAAATGGTCGATACGAATGGAGCGTTTACGGCGTTTGGCTTTAATGTACAAGCCCAGCTGTGCTAACTGTATGGCACGGTCGTCGAGATCCACCCCGTGCAGGTTGTTCTCGATAATGAGTTTGGCAATTTTGTTTTCGTCGTAGCTTGCACCGTAGTTTTCTATCTGGTCGAGATAGAGGTCGTAAAATAGATCGAACGCATAGAGCAGGAAGTTTCCGCTACCGGTAGCAGGGTCGATTAGTCGAATTTGTGTAAGCGGTTTGCGTTCACGGGTTTGAGTAGCCGGAGCATTCCCCACGACTCCGCTCGGGGCAAGTGCAATTTTGTATCGGGTTTTAATGTCGCTATCGGGGAACATTTCCAGATAGAGTTTCCCTAAACTGTTGTCCACCAAAAACTTTACTACCCAACGAGGGGTATAAACCTGACTTTGAATGCTTACTTTGTTGTATTCGGTTTTATCGCCACTTGCTTTGTGGTCGGCTTTTTTCTGGTTGTTGTAACTTTCGTAGAGCCAGCCGAGCACATCGTCGCTGCGCCAAATATCTGTTTCTACCTGTGCATCTGTTTCCACCTGATTGAAAGCGGCAATAATGCCACTGAGTTCAATGGCTGTTGGCAGTAAATGGTAAGGGTGCGAAGTGCTGAATAAAGGAATTTCGGCAGATAGGTTTGTGAATTGTTGTTCCATAAATGCCACCAATCCTTCGGCTTCTTCGGCACGTTGGTCGGGGTTTTGTTCCAACCAAGCCAAATGAGCAAAGGAGCGTCCACCGTGGGTTTCGCGCTGGGTAATAATTTCGGGAAACAGCGTGTGTGCTTCCATTACCTTGAGAGCAGCCAACCTATTAAAGAGCGTGAAAGTAAGTTCTTCCACTAACTTTTCGTAAGCGAGAGCTGGTGTTCCTGTTTCTGATATAAAAACTTCACGCACGGTTTCTATGCGTTGGCGTTCATCAACATATTCGGCAGGGATATTATCAATTGGCGTTAATTGACCAACTGTGATTCCCATACGGCCCAGGCGGTTACGGAATGCTTTGTCAATGAGTAAGCGGATATGATCGGAATAATCGGATAGTTTCATAGATATAATTTACAGACCTGCCCCCTAACCCCCTAAAGGGGGAATAAGACTTGTCCTCTGATTGTTTGTTAGTTGAGTTCTATTTCGTCGTTATCGGAAACGGAAGCGAGTTTTTGTAATTCTTGTTTTAGCCAGTTTTTGTACACCGACACTTTAACAATTTTGCCCGGAAGGCTTGATTTAATTGTTTTTGGTACTGGCGGTGGTGCTGTAACAGTTGTATTTGTATCCGTGCTTGCATTCACTGTTTCGACAGGTGGCGCAACACGAATTAAACTTGCCTGAATTATATCAATGTCCGTTTTTTTGCTTCCGTATAAGTCTATGAACGACAACACTTCGGAATAGGTGAAGCGGCTTTGTTTGTCCTTCACATCAAAATCGAGGGCAATGGTGGATTGTGTGCGCTGTGAAGCATATTGCACTAATCCGTTTACACGAGATAATGCAGCAGTGTTTAGTCCGGCAGGTAAAGCGTTTATTTCGGTAATCAACTTTTCTGCATCGGTTTTTAGTTGACTGTATTTTTCGGACAGCTTTACTACCGCTTCCGAGAAAAGTTTATGGTATTCGTCCTTAATTTTCTGTGTAGTTTGCTGTAATGCTCCAAAGTTAGTGACTACATCCTGTGTCAATAATTTATTGAAATCAGCATTCAGTTGAAGAATAGAATCATTCGTTTTGGCTGCTTTGTTGAGTTCGTCGGAAACAGCCACTACAAAGTTTTTCCATTCGTTTACTTTGGGTAAACTGTTGCGAATGAATTTTTCTACTTTCTCAATGGCTTGTATGGAAGCAATAAACGAATTTTTAGCTGTCAGAAAATCAACTGCCTTATCAATGTAGTTTGATTCACTTACTGCCCCTGTAAAATCGAGAAGGGTTTCTTTGTGCGGTTCAACTGAACTGAAGAGCTTGTCGAAATCCTTTTCAATGGCTTTGAGTGTTCCTACCTTTTCGGTAAAGTGCTTTGCCAAATCACGCACAGCATTTACCAATTCAAAATCATTGGTATTGTAGTCGATTTTACGACCAATGTACTTATCCACTTCAATGTCCAAAAGGCATTGTGCCAATTCCTGTTTTTGAACGGCAGTAAGCGATTTGGAAATTTGTTTGAATGAGGCTTTACGGAATTCCCTTGCAGCAGAGAACATTGTTATTACGCTGCTATCTTTCCATGAGAAAATATCGTTTCCGTTGTATTTAGCAATGATTTTCCCCGCACGCAATAAAACAGCAACCGTGGCACTGATTGTTCCTAAAATATAGCCGGTAGGTGGTATTTCGAGGTCTTTTTCGAGTGTTGCACCGTCCACAAAAGTATTGCGAACTTTGTAAATGACTTCTTCCACCACTTTAAGGTTATTACCAATGAAATTGCCCTGTGCATCAAAAAACTGAAAATCAGTACCGTGAAAATATTGTTGCAATCGGGCATTGTTTGTTTCTTTCACCACACTCACCGCCACAGTTTCGCTGAGTTGAGCTGACAGGCGTTTGCTATATACATTCTGGATAATTTGTTTTTGCTGAGCCTGAATAACGCTCTGCCAGTTGTTGGTGTCTAATTGGAGCGTATTGTATAAGTAAACAGCCGTTGCATTGAAAAGCGATTCTTCGATTAAAGCTGTGATACGGTTTTGTTTCTCGGTTTTAGCTGTGGAAAAACTAATCATAATTTTTCCTTCTTCCGAATTTGGGTTGTTGTATTTTTGCTCTAAATATCCAATACGTTCCACTTCGTCAATCAATCTGTCCAACTCACGGAACGAGCGATTGTCGGGAACAAGCCATATCAGGTCTTTATCGTTTTGGTGTTGTACTTTCAGCGTTTCAATATCTGTATTCCGATCATCACTTATGTTGTAAAGACTTTTCAGTTTTACTTTCATGTATTTCAACGAAGGACTGGTGAGTTCATCGTCGTTGTCGGTGGTAATGTAGAAATCGTATTGCAGACTGTTGTCTGAAATTTTGGCAATGGATTTGATAAAGGCAGCTGATTTGTAAGCTGTAACTACCTGTTTCTTTTTTACAAAACCCTGCACGGTAAATCCATTCATCTCGTCTAACAAACGTTGTTCGATATCCGAAGTAATGCGGTAGGTTTTGTTGGTGTCCAATAGAACCTTGGCTTCGGTGAGTTTATCCAATGCTTTAGAAATATCATCCTGTACTTTGTGGAACTGCTCCGGGTCGCTTGTAAATGACTTTACAATGTTTGGCAAAGTAGTAGGTGCAACTTCGGCTTCGGAAAGGAAGTTGATTGTTTCCAATAATTTACGACCTGAAATAGCCGAATGTTCCTCTTTCAGGATTCGTTCAGCATTGTCGTACCGGCTAACTAACCGAACGTTTGGTGACGGTTGCGCTTGTTTACTGATTTGCCAACCGGTAGTGGTTTCAAAAATATCTTTGTTTTGTAATTCTTTGTTCAGCAAATCGTAGGTAGTAATAATCATACCACGGGCAGCCACTTTGGTAGAGGCATAACCCTTAGTTCCAAACAAGAAGTTTTGTAATAAGTCAAACTGATACTTGTAGAATGGGTAATAAGTAGCATAATTATCGGCAGTGTCGGTTTTAGAAATACCAGCACCAATCAGCGAAGCATGGTCGGCAATTTTACCCGAATGTTGTTGATAATGAGCTTTAAGCTGTGCAATACCTGCATCTGTTTTTTTCAATAATCTGTTGCGGATAATCACATCTACTTCGGTAGATTCCAAATGCACTTTTGTTTTGAAACGGTCAGTTACTTTGGTCAATTGCGCTTTGCTAACATTGGAGTTATTAATCACATCGTCTAATTTTTCCTGTGCAATGGCAATAGTCCATACTTTACCGCCCAATGAAGAAAGGGCTTCGCTCAGTCCTTCAAGGTCTAAGAGCGTGAATTTTTGTTGGTTGATAGCTTCGCTTGCTTCGTCGAAAAGGAAAACCACTTTCTCGTTTTTCTCAATCTGGAAGTAGTTTGTGAGTTGTTCTTTCAGACTGGCAGCACTGAATTGGTCAATTTCCCGACGAATGGTTTCGAGCATACTTTTATAATCGTCCTCGGTATTGCCTTTTTGTATATAAATGTTTTTGGCCACTTTGGCATATTCGACCAAGCGGTTTTTTACATCAAACCAATTTACACCGGAATTACTAAATACA
>JBAWXD010000019.1:0-30603 GCA_037144275.1 Paludibacter sp.
CTACGAGTTGGCAATTGCTCAGGAATATAAATTTGGAGTATACGGCGACGCTATGCTGATTATATAAAATTTATCCCACTGTTATACTTAACAAAATCGGCTGAAATTCATTATGAATTTCAGCCGATTTTGTTAAGTGTTTTGGTGAAAATTATTCGCTAACTTTCACTGCTTTTGGGTCATTTTGCCACAAACCATGTTTGCTGCAATGTGCAATAGCTACTAAACTCAAATCTTTTGTTGGAACAAGATTAAAAACTACTTCGGCATGTCCCGGTTTACCTCCAAGAACACCCGGAAGGAAGTTTGCTTCTGCCACCATCAAGTCTCCATTGAATAATTTGATGGATTGAATGAAATGGTCGAAATCATCAGGGTGAACATATTCGTTCCCCATAACTACTTTTACTGCAAATTTTTCACCTGCTTTTGCTTCATCAGCACAATGAATAAAAGGTGAATGACGGTCGATGTAATCTTTTTTTGCTTCTCTTTCTACCAGACTGATGTCTTGATAACTGTTAACCTTTGGCATAATTTTGTTTTTTTTAATTGTAAATAAATTGTTATGTTATAATATTTCGATTTTAAAACGTTTAATTGTCAGTAAAACAGAAGATTTAGTATCTGCCTGAAACTATATTCCAGTCAACCAGATCCCACAATGCAGCTACATAATCAGCACGACGATTCTGGTAATCAATGTAGTATGCATGTTCCCATACATCAAAAGTCAACAGTGGAATAAGCCCACGGGTTAATGGAGTGCCTGCATTACTTTCTTTTACGATGGACAGTTTTCCATCTATATCTTTTACTAACCAGGCCCAACCTGAACCAAAAACTGAAATAGCTGCTTTGTTGAATTCCGCTTTGAAAGCTTCCAACGATCCGAAAGCAGCATCAATGGCTTTTGCTAAATTATCGTTTGGAGTACTTCCTTTTGTTGGTGTAAGTGATAAAAAGTAGAAGGTATGATTCCATATTTGAGCAGCATTGTTAAACATTGGACCTTCCGATTTCTTTACGATCGTTTCTAGATCTGCATTTTCGAATTCAGTTCCGTCAACCATTCCATTCAGGTTATTAACATAGGTCTGATGATGTTTACCATAATGAAAACTAATAGTTTTTTCACTGATAATCGGTTCCAATGCATTAGGTGCATAAGGCAATTCGGGCAAAGAGAATTTCATAATTTGTAGTTTTATATGTTAATAATACGATTGGGTTTTCTATTATGACCTATAAACGCCTTTTATACCTCTTTTGTTTGATAAAACAAGAATTTTTTTGCAAAAATCGAGCTTATTCTTGTTTAACTGCATTTTTCTTATCATCTTTGTATTCAAATTCAAAAATTGGTTGAACCAAGAAACTATTCACCAAATTGTTTAATGAACTAATCAACAAATAAATAACGATGAACAAAACAATTAAATTAATTCTTGCATTAGCCGTGGTTATGATGGCCACATCGGCTTGTAAAACAAAACAAAAAGTAACTGCAATTCCAGCCGGTGCTAAAATTACTGCTGCTGCTCCAAAAGCTGCTCCATTGGCTGCAACCGTAGCTACTCCTGAAGTTAAAGAAGCAGAAGTTGTCCGCAACGAGAATTTTAGTTTGGTAGACGGTGAAAAAGATGCCTTAAAATACAAATATCACGTGGTAGTAGGCAGTTTCACCAAACAAACGAATGCACAAGGACTCCAAAAGACCTTGAATGCTCAGGGAAACAAAGCTATTATTGTTCTCAATGAAAAAGGAATGTATCGGGTCTTAATTGCTTCATTCAATGATTATGTTCAGGCTCACGTCAAAATCAAAGCTATCTCTAATGATTTTGCTGATGCATGGGTATTGGTTCAGAAATAATAACAGAAATTATTTTAAGAAAGCCGGAATGTTGTTGAAACATCCGGTTTTCTTTTTTATAATAAGTCGCTTGCCAGTTCAGATAAATAGCTGCGCTCTCCCTTTACCAGATTGATATGAGCAAATATATTCTGACCACGCATACGGTCAATCATATAAACCAATCCATTTGAAAACATATCCAGGTAGGGAGAATCAATTTGTTGAATATCACCTGTAAAAACTATTTTTGTACCTTCACCGGCTCGGGTAATAATGGTTTTTATTTCGTGTGGAGTTAGATTTTGCGCCTCATCCACAATGAAGAAAGTGTCACTCAGACTTCTCCCACGAATGTAGGCTAAGGCTTCAATTACAAGCTGTCCATTGTGTTGCATTTCATCAATTAATCTGATTTCTTTTCCCTGATAGGAGAAATTATGTTTTATTACGTTCAGGTTATCAAACAGTGGTTGCATATATGGAGCAACTTTTTGCTTTTCATCACCGGGCAGGAAACCAAGGTCTTTATTCCCTAATGCCACAATAGGACGAGCCAATAAAATTTGTTTGTAAGATTCGTTTTTTTGAAGAGCAGCAGCCAATGCCAATAAGGTTTTTCCGGTTCCGGATTTACCTGTTAAAGCCACTAGTTTTACATCTTCATCGAGCAAAACACTCATAGCAAAAGCCTGCTCCGCATTGCGTGGTTCAATGCCAAACGACCGCTCTTTTTCAATCCGTTTCACCATTCCGGTTTCAGGATTGTAGCGTGCCATGGCACTCGAACGAATACTTTTTAAAATAAAACATTCTTGGGGTTCAATATCTGAAGCAAATTCCAACTCTTCCACAGGAATAGTACCTCCGTTAGAATAAAGACGATCAATCAGTTCTGGCGGAACGTTTTCATAGATTTCATAGTTTTTTTCAAAGATGTTGAAATCGGTTACTTTATCATTGATATAATCTTCGGCTTCAAGTCCTAACGAAAGGGCTTTCATCCGCAGATTAATGTCTTTGCTTACCAGGATGGTTCTGTTTTTCTTGTTTTTTTCGCGAAGCGTGTAGGTTGTAGCCAGAATGCGGTGATCCGACGTTTTTTCGATAAATGATTTGGCAATAATTTCAGGATAATCCCCACCTGTCAGAATAAAAAGTTTTCCTTTTCCTTCGCCTAAATCTGCTCCTTTGCTAAATAACTTATCGTCAGCAATTAAATCCAGTTCCCGTGCGAATTCCCGTGCATTAAAGTTTATTTGTTCATTGCCTTTTTTAAAGTGATCCAACTCTTCCAACACCACAATGGGGATATAAATATCATTTTCTTCAAAATTATGAACACATTTATAGTCGTGTAAGATGACATTCGTATCCAACACAAAATTTTTCTTAGCTCCCATAGCCCTAAATAATTAATAATGAACAAGTAATGATTATACTTTTTACGCAATAAATATACAAAATTCTAGCAGATAAACGTAAATGTTTAGGAAATTGTATGTGTTTTTTATAGGTTTTTCAGTTATACAGAAAACTTCAAGTCTTTTCTAGAAAAAGTCAAGTCTTTTTTTGAAAACTTCAAGTCTTTTTTAGTAGTGAAGTTCTTAAGAAAAAAAATACCTCCGAAAACAGGAGTCTTCGGAGGTATTAATATCTATATTTAATTCAAATTACAATTTGATTTTAGCAGATGCGTTAGCAACACGAACAACATACAAACCATTTGCCAGGTTATTCAATTGAATTGAACCACCAGCCAATTTATCTGATTGAACTTTTGCGCCTAATGTTGAATAAACATCAACAACTGCACCTTCAGCAACATTAGTTACATTTAATTTTTTACCAATCAATGAAACTTCTAATTTGTCGGCTTTAATAGATGAAAGTGCATCTAGCGTACCTTTTAAACCAAATTTTAAGTTATCCCAAATTACTGTTGCAGCAGTATATTGTCTAACTGCAAAGTTAAATTGTGTAATTCCTGCAGGGAATTTAACGTCGCAGGTATAAGTGTGCCAGGTTGCTGAAGTTCTATTGTCTAATAAATATCCATTTAAATCATTTCCATAAGTGCCTGTAGCTGGAACGATATTTCCGCCTGGGCCATGAAATGGAATGTAATACAATAATGAATCTGCATGTGTAGTAGGAACTGCAAAATATGCTGCAGTTGCACCAACAGCACTAGTCAATAAACCACTCCAAACACGCGCATCAGTTCCATCACCAGCTGTAACTAAATAACTAACAGATAACTGATAGGTGTCAGTGGTACTAAAAGTAGAAGCTCCTGCAGGTGGTACAACATTTTGTTGAATTGAATATGTTCCTGTTGATCCGGCTACCTGAATCGCATTTCCAGTTTGTCCCGGATTTGTAGTGGTTACCTTAGTTACTGTACCACCAACTGTCGTTGTAAGTATCCAACTGTCTGGAGCTGTCCCACTTGTCCAAGTTTCAAAACTTGGGTTAAGCAATAAATTTTGTCCTTGTGAAGCCAATACACAAGCAACAAAAGACAATAAAAGAGTAATTTTCTTCATGTTCATAATTTTTAAAAGTGAATAATTTGTTTTATTTTTTTTATGCAGACAAAGATAATGGATAATTATTACAAAAACAATACAAATATTCAAATTAGAGGGGATTTTTGCATTCGCACGCGTACTATTTATTTAAAACGCTGATATTCAAGTTCAACTTTGCGAACACTTTGAGCACCTGTTGATAAAATTATATATTTGAAAAAAAAATAGAGCTTTTCTTGTCTTTTTGACACAAACTTATCAACAGTCGTTAACTAAAGCTTTAATTTCGCCAAAAAAGTATTACTTTTGCAATCATTTTAAAATTTGATTCATGTCACAAAAATTGACCCCCGAGTATATATTTGAAACCAGCTGGGAGGTTTGTAATATGGTAGGTGGAATCTACACCGTATTATCTACCCGGGCTGCCACTTTGGTAGAAACACATGCTGATAAACTGATTTTTATAGGACCGGATGTCTGGTTAGGAAAGGAAAATCCCTATTTTACTGAACTGGATTCTTTAATGCCAGAATGGATTGCCTTTACTGAAAAACAATATCAGTTGAAAATCAGAGTTGGGCGCTGGAAAATTCCCGGAAACCCTTTGGCTGTGTTAGTTGATTTTATGCCCTTGATGAGTAAAAAGAATGAGGTTTATGCGTCAATATGGGAATGGGCTGCTGTAGATTCAATTGCTGCGTATGGTGATTATGATGAGTCTTCCATGTTTGGTTATGCCACAGGAATCATTATTGAAAGTTACTATCGCTTTTTCAAGCTCTCGAAAGAAAATCAGGTCATTGCGCACTTTAACGAGTGGATGACAACCTTCGGTGCATTTTATATAAAACAAAAGTTGCCTGAAGTAGCAACCGTTTTCACTACCCATGCCACTTCTATCGGGCGTTCAATTGCCGGAAATCACAAACCATTATATGACTATCTGAATGAATACAATGGTAACCAAATGGCACAAGAGCTGAATATGGTTTCCAAACATTCTACCGAAAAGAAAGCGGCGCATTTAGTGGATTGTTTTACTACAGTGAGTGAAATTACAGGCATTGAATGTGAGCAATTGTTGGATAAAAAGCCGGATATTATCACTCCCAATGGATTTGAAGATGATTTTGTGCCCAAAGGGAAAGTTTTTACTTCCAAACGAAAAGAAGCCCGTACTATTCTGAAGAGAACGGCTGAAACGCTACTCGGGTATAAACTGAAAGAAAATGCATTATTTGTATCTACTGCAGGACGTTACGAATATAAAAATAAAGGGATTGATACTTTTCTTGAATCGTTGAAATTACTTAGTAATTATCCTGAATTGAAACGGGAAATTGTTGTGTTTATAATGGTTCCGGCTCATATCAAAGGATTCAGAGTCGATTTAGCTTCGGCCTTATTGCATCCTGAATCCACCTTGGATTCGTGGAATAAATTTACAACTCACGAATTGTGGGATTATTATACTGATAATGTAATGTCGGCCATTCACTGGTTTCATTTCACGAACCAGTCATCACAAAAGGTGAAAATTGTTTTTGTACCATCGTATTTAAACGGATCGGATGGAATTTTCAATAAAACATATTACGATTTATTGATTGGTATGGATTTATCGGTATTTCCATCGTATTACGAACCCTGGGGTTACACACCTTTAGAAAGTGTAGCATTTTCAGTTCCTACGATAACCACTGATCTATCCGGTTTTGGACAATGGGTTTCGCACAAACTTCATGATATTGAGAAAGGTGTGGGCGTGATTCATCGGTCTGATTATAATGCTTTTATCGTAGCAGAACATATTGCGGAAATGATTTATAGATTTTCAAACTTCAATGCTGAAGAACTGAAGAATGTGCGCAAAAAGGCTGCTTTAATTGCTGAAAAAGCACTTTGGAAGCATTTTATTCACTTTTACGACAAAGCCTATGCTATTGCACTTAAAAACAAGAATAAGAGGATATTATGATCAGATAGGAATATATTGCAAACGTTTGAAATGAATTAAATCTTTTTTGATCTTTTATACTTCCATGTTTGCCCCTTTTTGATTATTTTTGTAGCTGAAAACCATTCAAATAAGATAATTATTTTACTTAGAATATAAAATTGGTATTAGTTAATAAATAGACATTTTAAAAGCTTATGAAAATTAAAGTTAACAATGTAAATGACTCAAACTTAAAGGAAATTAATGTAAAATCAAATTTGCCTGCCAGCTTGAGTAAATTAGAGGAAATTGCTCAAAATATATGGTGGACCTGGGACAGTAATGCAAAAAATCTCTTTCGCCACATAGATGCAGATGCCTGGATTGAAGCTGCATCCAACCCTGTTCTGTTATTAAATATTCTGAATTACGACAAATTGGTGGCTTTGGGTCAGGATAAAGAATTTATCAAAAAAGTAGATACTGTTTATGACGACTTTCAAGCCTATCTGAACGTTGAAAAAAATATTAAAAATCCTTCACTGGCTTATTTCAGTATGGAATATGGCCTGACGGAAGTGTTGAAAATATATTCCGGTGGCTTGGGCGTACTTGCGGGTGATTACCTGAAAGAAGCCAGCGATTATAATATTGATATGGCTGCCATCGGTTTTTTGTATCGTTATGGATATTTTACCCAATCACTTTCGGTTGATGGCCAACAGGTTGCTGTATATGAAGCTCAGAATTTCAATAATCTTCCTATCACTCAATTGAAAGATGAAAATGAGCAACCACTTGTGGTAGAAGTTCCTTATCCTGGAAGAACAGTTTATGCATATATCTGGAAAGTTTCAGTAGGTCGTATTCCTTTGTATTTACTTGATACAGATACTGATATGAATAGTGAGTACGACCGTTCAATTACGCACCAACTTTATGGTGGCGATTGGGAAAACCGCATGAAACAAGAGATTATGTTGGGTATAGGTGGTATTCTGACGCTGAAAAAACTCGGAATTCAAAAACAGGTTTATCATTGCAACGAAGGTCATGCTGCATTAATTAATGCTCAGCGATTGGTTGACCTGATCTCTGATAAAAATCTTTCGTTCAACGAAGCATTAGAAGTCGTTCGTGCAAGCTCTTTATATACTGTTCACACTCCCGTACCTGCAGGACACGATAGTTTCGACGAAACATTATTCAAGAAATACATGAGTGATTTTCCCTACAAACTCAAACTTAGTTGGGATGAATTTATTGATATGGGCCGTGAACATCCGGGCGATCACGATGAAAAATTCAGCATGAGTACTTTTGCCTGCAATACCTGTCAGGAAGTAAATGGGGTGAGTTGGTTGCACGGAAAAGTTTCTCAGGAAATGTTCCAACCAATCTGGAAAGGTTATTTTCCTGAAGAACTGCATGTTAGTTATGTTACGAATGGTGTTCACCTGCCAACCTGGACTTCGTCGGATTGGAAAGCAATTTATGAAAAATATTTCACAAAAGCTTTTTATGCTGACCAATCAAATATGAAAATATGGGAAGGTGTTTATAAAATTCCTGATGAGGAAATATGGCACACCCGCATGCATTTGAAAAACAAATTGGTTGAATATATTAAGGTTCAATTCCGTGAAAACTGGTTGAAAAATCAAGGTGATCCTTCTCGTATTGTTTCAGTATTGGAAGCAATTAACCCGAATGCATTAATCATCGGATTTGGACGACGGTTTGCGACTTACAAACGTGCTCATTTATTGTTTACCGATTTGGAACGCCTTGAACGTATTGTGAATGATCCTCTTAATCCGGTACAGTTCTTGTTTACCGGAAAAGCTCACCCGGCTGATGGAGGTGGACAGGGCCTTATTAAACGTATTATTGAAATTTCGCGTATGCCTCAGTTTTTGGGAAAAGTTATTTTCCTTGAAAATTACGATATGCGTTTGGCCAAACGTCTGGTTTCCGGTGTTGATATCTGGTTAAATACACCAACTCGTCCGCTTGAAGCATCTGGTACGTCGGGCGAAAAAGCACAAATGAACGGTGTTTTAAATTTTTCAGTGCTTGATGGCTGGTGGCTTGAGGGCTATGTAAAAGGAGCCGGTTGGGCATTGACCGAAAAACGAACTTATGAAGTTCAGGAATATCAGGATCAGCTAGATGCTGCTACGATTTACAGTATGCTGGAAAATGAAATTATTCCGCTTTATTACGCTAAGAATGCCAAAGGTTATTCTCCGGATTGGATTCAGGTTATTAAGAATTCGATTGCTCAGATTACGCCCCGATTCACTACCAAGCGAATGATTGACGATTATATTTCACGTTTTTACACAAAACTGGCAAGTCGTTCGGCCATTTTGAATGCAAACAACTATGCTAAAGCAAAAGAAATTGCTGCGTGGAAAGAAAAGATTGCTTTAGGTTGGGATCGGATTCAGGTTTTATCGGTAGATATACCTGAAAAACTGCTCCACAATCCGCAGGTTGGTGAAATGTATAATATTAATATTACAATTGATATTGATGGACTGAATGATAAAGGTTTAGGTATTGAGCTTGTTGCCACAAAATTAGATAAAAACAATGTTGATACACTTTATGATGTTGATGAGCTTAAACTCGTAAAAACGGAAGGATCAAAAATGTTTTTTAGTATTGATTACCAGTTGAATAAAGCCGGTTCGTTTAAATATGGTTTCCGTATGTTCCCCAAAAATGAAGATTTACCACACCGTCAGGATTTCTGCTACGTGCGTTGGATTTAAAATAATTCATTGATTGAAAAACAAAATGGGCTGATTCAATTTGAATCAGCCCATTTTGTTTTGAATTTGCGCATTTAGATATTCGCAATGCGTTTTATTTCTGCAATTATGGCTTTAGCAAAACCTTCGGCTTGCTCAGGAGTACCCGATTCGGAGTAAATACGAATAATCGGTTCGGTATTCGATTTGCGCAAATGCACCCAACCGGTTGGGAAGTCAATTTTCACTCCATCAATGTCATTTACTTCATATTGTTTGTAAATGCCTTTAATCGCAATTAAAATGGCGTCTACGTCTATTGCCGGAGTCAGCTGAATTTTGTTTTTAGAAATATAATATTCCGGATATGTTTTTCTGAGTTCGGAAACTTTCAGTTTTGATTTGGCCAAATGTGTCAAAAACAAGGCAATACCAACCAGGGAATCCCTGCCATAATGACTTTCGGGATAAATAACGCCACCGTTTCCTTCACCACCGATAATGGCATTAGTCGCTTTCATGGCAGTCACCACATTTACTTCGCCCACAGCTGCTGCAGTATATTTTCCTCCATGATTCAGTGTTACGTCATGCAACGCACGGGTAGAACTAAGATTTGAAACCGTATTTCCGGGTGTGTTTTGTAAAACATAGTCGGCAATGGATACCAGGGTGTATTCTTCGCCAAACATACTTCCATCTTCGCAAATGATGGCCAAACGATCCACATCCGGATCAACCACAAAACCGACATCCGCTTTTCCCTGCTTCATGACTGACGAAATTTCAGTCAGATGTTCAGGAAGTGGTTCGGGATTATGAGGAAACTGTCCGTTTGGTTCGCAGTACAGTTTTTCTATTTTGGTTACTCCTAAAGCGTTCAATAATTCGGGAATAGCAATACCTCCCACTGAATTTACACAGTCAATTGCCACGCTAAAATCAGCCGCTTTAATGGCTTCAACATCAACCAGTTTAAGCGCTAATACACTTTCTATATGTTTTTTGGTATAACTAAAATCTTCCGTAAGTTTTCCCAAACAGTCAACTTCAGAGAATATAAAAGACTCTTCAGCAGCAATTTTCAATACATTTTCGCCTTCCACAGCATTCAGAAATTCACCTTTTTCGTTCAACAATTTTAATGCATTCCATTGTTTCGGGTTGTGACTGGCAGTGAGAATAATTCCACCGGCAGCTTTTTCCATGGTGACAGCCAGTTCGGTTGTAGGAGTAGAGGCAAGTCCGATATTAACCACATCGAAACCCATGCCCAACAAAGTACCTATAACTACCTGATTAACCATTTCGCCCGAAATACGAGCATCACGACCCACCACAATTTTAGTAGAATCAGTCTTTTTTGTAGCTTTAATTTGAGTGGCATAAGCAGCGGTAAACCGCACAATGTCAAGGGGATTCAATCCTTCACCAGAAGTTCCGCCTATGGTACCCCGTATGCCTGATATGGACTTGATTAATGTCATATTAAATAAAAATTTGAAAGAATGATTTAATTTTCAGAAAAGGAGAAATTGGCTTAACCTACAATATTGCTTTTACTTTAAAATCTTGATTTTCAATGTGAAACCGTAAGGAGTTGAGCTGTTTGAGTCGAATCCCAACAAAAATGGCACGATTATTTTCGCCTCTGAATCATTGCGTTTCATGTAGGTAACAGCTTCCTGAAACGCTTTGCTGGATTGTGTCATATCGAGATACACAAATTCGGGTGGGTAAGGATAATCAATTGTATTCCAGTTGCTGATAGTGTCGGAACTAACTGCCAGGTCATACTGTTTGTAGCGTGGAATAACGGTATTTTTTGGTAATAGTGTATCAGCTTTTATGCTTCTGTCGCCAGAATCCACCAAATGAAAATACAAACCACTTCCGGTTTTTACATAGATATCTTTATTATCCTTTACCCATTTTTTATCGGTAGGGAAAGAGCTTAATACAGTGATATTGTTTCGCTTAACATACGCACTAATGGTCGTTTGTTCGTCATCCAACTGTTGAGCGAATGTCTTTACATTACTGCAAGAGCTTGAAATTAATACAACCAAAAAGGTGAGAGATAAGAAAATAGAAATCTGTTTCATTTCAATAATAAATTTAATTGCAAATATCCGATTAAATAGTGGAAATTCAAAGTTAAGAAAATGAATAAAGTTATAAGAATTGTGCTTAAAACTTGAAAATAAACCGATTAATTGTCAATTGTTCAGTTTTAGCTTGTAAATGAGCGATGTATAAGGAGGAATCAACCCGCCGTCGCCAGTCATTCCGTAAGCCAAATACCAGGGAATAATAAAAGTTGCACTGTCGCCTTTGTGCATCATTTTCAATCCTTCTTCCAATCCGGTTACAGATTGCTTTTTGCCTATAATGATTACTTTATGGCCTGCCTGAATCTGTTTTTCATCTAATTTGCTCAGTTGAAAATCGAAGCTACATATTGCTGAGTCTGTAACTAAAGCCCCTTTTCCTGATTTGAAAATCCGATACCAGAATCCAATGTTGTTTTTTTTGAAAGATTTTTTTCTTTCAGCTAAAATTCTAATTAAGCTGTCTTCCTTATTTGTTAAGCTTTTGTTTATTCTGAGTAAGGCCGCATTTTCAGTATTTATCACAATCACTTTATTCGATGGCAATTGAGGACTTTGTTTTATACATGAAATAAATCCAACACAAAACATGGCGATTAATAAGATCTTTCCTTTCCTCATTTGTCAACTATCAACTGCAAACTATCAACTAACGTATATTAGCAATGCTCATTATGTCCGAAAATACGCCGGCAGCAGTTACGCCCGCACCCGCACCGTATCCCTTAATCATCATCGGGAATTCATTGTAACGTTCTGTCGTAATAAGAATGATATTGTTGCTACCTTGCAAATCGTAGAACGGATGTGAATTGTCAACCTCTTGTAAGCCAACACTGCAATTGCCGTTTTCCATTTTGGCAACGAAACGCCAGCGTTTGTTTTGTGCAGTCAGTGCTAACCGTTTTTGTTCAAATTCAGCATCTAATTCGGGAACTGATTTCCAAAATTCTTCCAGACTTCCGGCAAAGAAGGGTTCAGGAATAAACAAATTTTTTACAACATCAGCTTGCTCGACTTTGTAACCTGCTTCGCGGGCCAGAATTACCAGTTTGCGAATCACGTCTTTGCCACTCAGGTCAATGCGTGGGTCGGGTTCGGCAAAACCGGCTTCTTTAGCCATTAAAATAGCTTTACTGATTGGTATTTCACTGCTTATGGTGTTGAAAATAAAATTCAATGTTCCGGATAAAACAGCTTCCATTTTCTGAATGTGGTCGCCACTGTTTATCAGGCTGTTCATGGTGCTGATAATAGGTAGACCTGCACCCACATTGGTTTCAAATAAAAATTTAACCCCACGACGACGCGAAGTTTCTTTCAGATTGGCATATTTTTCGTAAGCCGATGAGGCGGCCAGTTTATTGGCAGTGACCACCGACGTATTATTTTCGAGCAAAGTCTGGTATAAATCCGAAATATGTTCGTTAGCTGTACAATCAACGAAAACAGCATTGAAGATATTCATTGTCAGAATTTCTTTGCAAATCAGATGTGGAGTTGCATCCTTTCCGGTTGTATTCAATTCTTCTTTGAAATTTTCCAGCTTAATTCCGGCACGGTCGAACAGCATTTTTTTACTCGACGCAATGCCCACAACATTCAGTTTCAGGCCATTTTGTGACATTAATTTTTGTTGCTGTTTTTTGATTTGGTCGAGCAAGCTGCTTCCAACCGTTCCAACTCCAACAACAAATATATTCAATACCTGATATTCAGACAGAAAGAACGAATCGTGAATTACATTCAATGCTTTGCGCAGTGATTTACGGTCGGTAACAAAGGAGATATTGGTTTCGGAAGCACCTTGTGCACAAGCCACTACATTAATCCCGTTTTTACCCAGTGTACCGAAAAGCTTTCCGGCAATACCCGGCGTACGTTTCATATTGTCACCCACAATAGCCACGGTAGCCAACTCATCTTCTGAGAAAATATTATCAATTTCACCGAGTGCAATTTCAGCAGCAAATTCCTCACGTAATGCTTTAACAGCTAACTCACTGTCGACATTTCGCACCCCAATCGAAGTAGTGTTTTCGGATGAAGCCTGTGATACTAGGAATACACTTATGCCATTTTTAGCCAATATCCGGAAGATGCGGTAGTTTACTCCAATAACCCCCACCATACCTAAGCCCTGAATGGTAATTAAAGATGTATCGTTTATTGATGAAATGCCTTTAATAGCTTTGGAAACTTCAGTAACTTTTTCGTTTGAAATGTAGGTTCCCGCAGCTTCGGGATTGAAGGTGTTTTTAATTACTACCGGAATATTCTTGTGGAAAACAGGGAAAATTGTCGGTGGATAAATTACTTTTGCACCGAAATTACAAAGTTCCATGGCTTCACTAAAACTCAATTTTTCGATTACATAGGTATTGCTGATAATGCGTGGGTCGGCAGTCATAAAACCATCCACATCGGTCCATATTTCAAGTAGACGCCCATTCAGAGCTGCTGCCAGAATAGCGGCAGTGTAATCAGAACCACCACGACCCAGATTGGTCACAAAATTAGTTTTACTGTCGGTAGATATGAAACCGGCACAAACACTTATTGCTGCCGAACTTTTAAATTTATCAACAATTAATGCATTCGTTTTTTCAAAATCTACTATGTGTTTATCAAACTGATTATTCGTTTTGATAATGCTTTTCGAATCAAGGTGTACCGCTCCTTCAATCACGTTTGCAACAATTATTGACGAAATGCTTTCGCCATAACTTACAATCGTATCGATAATTTTGGCCGAGGAATCTTTAATTAAATAGATGCCACGCAGGATATTAGATAAATCACTGAACTGAATTTTAACCAATTCCGTAACTTCCTCTGTTTTTTCGGGCAGTACCACCGCCTCAACCATTTCCAAGTGGCGTGAAAGCATTATCTGGTACTCTGTAAGGTAGGTGTCATCGCCTTCTGAAGCAAGTTTTGAAAGCTTATAAAGTTGGTCGGTAACACCCGAAAGTGCGGAAACAACTACGATAACAGGCTCACTTTGTGCCTCTACAATTTTCTTTACGTTTAAAATACCCTGGACAGAACCTACGGATGTTCCGCCGAATTTTAATACCTTCATCCCGGTGAGTAATATTAGTTAGTAGCTGTTGATTTATTATCCTGCAAAATTAGCGTTTTTTCCCCGAATAAACGCCACATTTAAAGCAATTTCCTGAAAAACTGTTGGATTATAGCGAAAAATGAACTACTTTTGCAACTCAATTTTTTGAAATCATATGAACAAGTATAATTTGTGAATTATGAAGTCTGAATTGAAGTTTGGTCTGGTAGCTCAGCTGGATAGAGCAACGCCCTTCTAAGGCGAAGGTCAAGAGTTCGAATCTCTTCCGGATCACAATTATAAATGCTATTAATCTGACATACAGATTAGTAGCATTTCCATTTTTGGAGTGATTGAATGGATTTAAGCTTAAAAATCTGATTGTAGCTAATGCTTCCAGTATGGAAAGTTTCTTGTCCTGAAGTCACGGTATTTTAGCGGAACATAATATCAATAATAACCTCAGCACCAACTTGTTTATTGAGTGAATTTTTTATTTCTTCACGCGAAAGAAATAAATCGTGACGAAGTACCGATGAGCTGAGTTTAACGTAGAGTATTCTGTTTTTTATGCTGAGTTCGGAGGTGTATTGCACAATATTATTTCCTAGAACGACCGGCCAGGAATCAATCAACCTTTTTTCGTTCAACGGACGGTCTAAATGCTGTTCCTTCAATACCTGCAGGATAACTTCACTCAGTAATTCAGTGTTTTTTTTTCGCATAATTCAATTTTTAAAACTGTAACAAGTCCCGTAAATCGGGATGTTCCGATAGATCGGAATTGAAAATCAACGTAGTTAATGTGCCATCGCAAGCTCCATAAACAGTCCCGTAAATAAAGCTTGATACAAGCTCCAAAAACAAGTAAACAGTATTTATCTCAATTTCAATACCTGACCAAACGAAACACCTTCGGTATAAGGGATTTTATTTAACTGATATAGATTTTCAATTTTTATAGCATAATCCTGCGAAATGCTATACATTGATTCAGCTTCCTGCACTACATGGGTTTCACATTCTTTCGGTGCTTTGGTTTTTTTTTGCTCAATAAATACCCTGATTCCTACAGCCAGGGAAGCTTTGAAATCAACTTCGTTGTATTCGCAGACTCTTTCCGAATCCATATTAAATTCTTCTGCAATTTTGGCATACGTATCCCCATCGAGTGAAGTGACGAATTTTACTCCATTCACCCGGAAAACCGAATGACTCGATTTCGCCTCAATAGTTCCCATAGAAGCTGTATATGCTGACGAATTATCACGAATCATCGAAGTTGCTGCATAATTAGCTATATCAAAACGATGCAGATTATAATCTTCAATAATTGAAATAAGCTTAAATGGATAGCTTGGATCGGTGGCATAACCTGCTTTTTTAAGTCCGTGAGCCCAGGCTTCGTAATCAATCGGATTTAACTTGAATAAAAAAGCGTAACGGGGACGGTTTTTAAGAAATAAAGCATGATCTTCGTATGAATCAATCACCTGATCGTATTTTCGAAAACATTCCCCTTTTTCGTCATCATCGTGAAAAATACGATCACCTGTCCAGTCAGTATTACACTTTATGCCAAAATGGTTGTTCGATTGCCGTGCAAAATCACTTTTACCGGCACCCGATTCGAGCAAACCCTGAGCCAATACGATACTGGCTGGTATGTTGTGTTCTTTTTGTTGTTTTACGGCAAGGGGGTAATATTGCTCAATATACGAAAGGTAAGCCTGATTGCGTATTTGGGCAAAGGAGAATAGATTGAAAACCAGGTATAGGTAAAAAATGCTGCGTTTATTTCCGGTCATTATTTTGTTTGACTTAATATTGTTATTGGGCCGAATGGTCAGTTTTACTGAAATCGATGATTTTGTGTTAATATGGTTTTATTCAAAGCTTTATTTTTTAAAAAGCTTATAAGGGACAATGAATAAAAGTTTTAAAATAAAATTTTGTAATAAGTTTCGCTAAATCAATTTAAAATTTGTTGTTAATTATTGCAAGCTAATGAGTTATGATTTCAATATATGCCAAACAGAAATTAGTTGGTTGAAATTTCATTTTTTTCGATTGTCTTCAAATCATTTATTTTGCTACAAAATTAAAACTATTTAGTCAATTAGGCTATTTTGATTGGAAAATTTTATATTTTTGTGCAAAACGATTTAAAAGATTTACTTTCAACAAAGAGAAAAAGTAAGGAAATGAACACTAAAATAATTGAAACCAAAGTAACTGTATCTAGTTTTGAAGAACTAAACCCCGCCATTCAAAATTTAATCAATAAAGCGAAGGAAGAAGTTAGCAAAGCATATGCGCCCTATTCCGGATTTCAGGTTGGAGCTGCAGTAGAATTGGAGAATGGGTTGATTTTTACCGGAAATAACCAGGAAAATTCAGCATATCCTTCCGGGCTTTGTGCTGAACGGGTTGCTATGTTTTATGCGAATTCGCAATATCCCGATGTAGCCGTAAAATCCATAGCTATTGCTGCTTATACAAAAGGTCAATTTCTTGAGTACCCGGTTACACCCTGTGGTTCCTGTCGTCAGGTTTTATTGGAAACGGAAATGCGATATGACAAACCCATTAAAATCCTGCTATATGGAATAAAAGAGGTATTCCAAATCGATAATGTCAGGCAATTGTTGCCTTTGTGCTTCGAAAAAAGTAGCTTAAAATAGACCTATTTGATAGTTTACAGTTGATAAATATCCAAAACCAAAAATGAAAAAGACTAAAATAAATATTGAGTATCAATTAAATTCAGCATCACTCAATGTGCTGTGGAACTCCATCAGCACAGCCCTTGGACTGGCCGAATGGTTTGCAGAAACTGTTACGGTGAAAGGGACAGAATACACTTTCAGCTGGGATGAACATGAGCAAACGGCTTCGTTAATTCATTCCAAACTGAATAATTATGTTCGGTTTCAGTGGGAAGAAGATCAAGAAACTGAATATTATTTCGAATTGAAAATTATTGCGTTGGAAATTACCGGTGATCTGGCATTGGTTGTTACTGATTTTGCTGAACCGAAGGAACAAGAGGATTTGATTTTACTTTGGAATAAACAAATCGAAGTATTAAGAAGAAAATCAGGGATTTAATCGACTATCCTAATATAGATTTATAAGTGGTATTTATTTTTTAGTTATGTCTGTGTAATACTTTTGTAGTATTTACTACAAAATTATTTGAAATATGTAGATTTTTTTTAGTTCAACTGTTATAAAGTTAATAAAAAATATGTATCTTTGTGGCCTTAAATGAAATTTTGTTATCCTTACATTCTTTTTACAACTCTGCTGACATTATTCTTGTTATTTGCTAACTACATTTGATAATCTATAAGCAGGTTTTTTGATAGGAATTAATTTAGTAGGCAGTAGGTAGTAAACAATAAACAGTAAGCAGCAAACAGTCCCGATTCTCGGGATGTCGCAAGCTCCATAAGCAGTTGGCAGAATGCAGCAAGGCCATAAGAATAGTTTAGTATAAATATCATTAAATTTTAATCGTTTTGTGAGTTGGTACGTACTTTATACAGCGTCAAGGGCTGAGATTCAGGTTGAAAAGCGATTGAAAGTCAGGGAAATAGAGACTTTTTTGCCACTTCATCTTACGCCAAGGCGCTGGTCGGATAGGATAAAAATGGTGGAGGTGCCTTTATTTAACTCTTACATTTTTGTAAAGACATCGGATGAAGTATTGCGCGAATTGACGAAAGTGCCGGGGATTTCAAGAATTGTTTATTATAACCGACAACCTGCCGTGGTAAGGGAAATCGAAATTGAAGCCATAAAAAACTTTTTAGCCAATGCTAAAGGAAAAGAGTGTGAGTTTGTAGAAAATGAGGAGGTTTTAATAAGTGAAGGTCCGATGAAGGATGTAAAAGCAAAAATAAAAAAAATAAGTGGAGAATATCTGTTTCTGAAACTCGAACAGATTGGCGTGACGGTAAAGATTAAGTCGGAGCAGGTGATAAGGAAGCAGAAAGTGCAGTAGGTGGTCCCGATTCTCGGGATGTTGCAAGCTTCATAAACAGTAAGTTTTCAGTTTGGACTAAACTCTAATCGAGAACTTTTATTATAAACAAATATCTCTTTTTCAATTAAATAGCTGTTCCCGCTGTGGGACTGGCGGGGCTTTGCCATCCAGAGTAAACAGTAAATGGTCCCGATTCCCTGGATGTTCCGATAGATCGGAATTGAAAATCAACGTAGTTAATGTGCCATCGCAAGCTCCTTAAACAATAAACGGCAAACGGTAAGCTGTAAACAGTCCCGATTTTCGGGATGCCGCAAACACCATAAACGTGATGTATTGACCTTTTATCATTCATCATTTATCATTCATCATTTATCATTCATATAATATGTCAACCAAAAAAACAATCCTTCCCGCATTCGTACTTCTGGTGCTGATATTATTCAGTTCATGCGCCGGTGTTAAGGAAATAGCCTATTTGCAAAAAATATCTGTTAAAACAGATTCTTTAAAACATACTAGCAGTTTATTTGAAGCTCGTCTTAAACCGAAAGATATGTTGAGTATTACGGTAGCATCTTCGGAGCCCTTAACTACCCGAATGTTCAATCTCTTAGTGCCGATAGTAAGTCCAAATACAGAAAGTATCTATTCTCAACCGGCAATACTGACTTATCTTGTTGATGTGGACGGGAATATCGATTTTCCTGTTTTTGGTAAAATTAAAGTAAGTGGTCTTACGCTGAAAGAAGTTGAGAGTATACTTCAGAAAAAAATGGAATCTTCCTTCAGCAAGGAACGCCCCATTATTTCCATCCGTTTTACTAATTATTCTGTAAACGTATTGGGTGAAGTAAATAGGCCGGGAAAATTCATTAGCACGAATGAACGAATGACAATTTTGGATGCCATTTCCAATGCAGGTGATCTAACCATTTATGGCCGAAGAGATAATGTAAAAGTGCTGCGTGAGTATGCCGATGGTTCTAAAAAAACCATAAGCGTGAATTTGAACGATGAGAATGTCATCTATTCGGCTGCTTATTACCTGGAGCAAAATGATGTGGTGTATGTTGAACCCAATATATCCCGCGCACGGGGTGCCAGCTTTGGAGCTGCCGAATCATTTGGAATATCGGTGTTATCCATCGGTATTTCACTGGTAAGTTTACTTTTTACGGTATTAAAAAAATAATTCTGAATAAAAAATATTATGAGTAAGTATTCTAATTATGTCGATTCTGATGAAGAGGTTTTAGAAAAACCGATTGATTTTGTCAGTATTTTCTTTCATCTTTTATCTTATTGGAAATGGTTTGTGGCATCCGTAGTTTTATGTCTGATTTTAGGAGTACTTTACCTCAAAAGAACTACTCCTATTTATGAAGTCCGATCCACGGTATTGATTAAAGACGATGCAAAAGGAGGTAATGCCCAAATGGGTACTGAAATGAAAAGTCTCGGTTTATTCAATGTGAAAAACAATGTAGATAACGAAATCGAGGTTTTAAAAACATCGAATCTTACCGAACAGGTTATACGCGACTTATCACTTCATATTAAATACATTGAAAAGGGTGTTTTCAGGGATCGTTTGCTTTATGGAAATGAAAGACCCATCCAGGTATGGGTTGATGATGCCGTATTAGATACCCTGCAAAAATCGTTAAAATTCAATGTTACTCTTAAACCCCACGATGGTTATGTTTTTACCGGGACCTATCAAAAGAAAAACTTCGAAATTATCCGAAGCTCCCGCGACACTGTTGTTCAATTGCCCTTCTGCAAAGTTTATTTTAAAAAGTTAACTACTCCTGCACTTCCCGCTTCGGTAGAAATAGCTATTTATAGCCCATCATCTATCGTAAAGGAGTATTTGGGAGCTTTGAGTATTGAGGTTACTTCCAAAACCACATCGGTAGTTAATATGACTTTTCATACCGCTCATGTAAAACTTGGTAAAGATTTTTTAAATAAGTTGGTTGAAGTCTATAACCGTGAAGATATGAGGGATCAAAACCTGATATCAGCCAATACGGGCACTTTTATCAACGACCGCTTAGTTTCACTTACGCAGGAACTCGATGATGTGGAAAGCAAAGTCGAAAATTATAAGAAGACTCAGGGTTTAACCGATATTAAATCGGAGGCCGATTTGTTTATCAAACAATCGGGCGATTTCGAGAAAAGCCGACTGGATGTAGAGATACAATTAGCCATTGTTTCGGATATTGATGACTATATTAATAAGAAGGATAGTCGTAATCAATTACTACCCTTTAGCGGAAGCTTGCAAAATTCGAGTTTAACTAAAGTCATTGAAGAATACAATCAGCTGTTGCTGGAACGTAAACGCCTTACCCGTACGGCATCACCTACCAATCAGACTATGTTGGACATGACCGATCAGATTGATGCCATGTTTGCTACGGTGAAAGCCAGTGTAAAAAATGAAAAACGCCGCTTGCAAATTACCCGTCAGGATTTGATGTTGAAATCAGGCGAAAATACGACGCGCATCAAGGAAATACCACGTCAGGAAAGGGAATATACCGAGATTAAACGACAACAGATTATTAAAGAAAACCTCTTTATATTCTTGTTACAAAAGAAAGAACAAAATTTCCTGAATATGTCGGGCGTAGTTCCAAAAGCTAAGTTAATTGATAAAGCAAGTGGTGGTGATAGTCCTGTATCTCCTAAATCAGTATTAATATTATTTATTGCCTTACTGATTGGTTTTATACTCCCGATTGTTGTTATTACCATACTTGACTTATTGCGTTTTCAGATTCAAAATAAAGATGAGTTGGAAGCCATGACCGAGGTTACTGTACTGGGTGAGATTCCCAAAAGTCTGCAAACCGGCAATATTATTATTCAGGATAATAGCACCAACCGCTTTACGGAAATGTTCCGTCTGCTTCGGGCGAACTTGTTGTTTGTATTAAATACTCCCGACAAAAAGGTGATCAATGTTGTTTCGAGTGTGGGGGGCGAAGGGAAAACATTTATATCTATTAACCTGGGTATCAGTTTAGCCATGCTTTCCAAAAAAGTATTGATTATCGGACTCGATGTACGTAAACCAAAACTGGCAGAATATCTTGGAATAAATAATGTTACAGGTATTACGCTGTATTTGTCAGGAAACATGGGAAAAGATAAATTAATTCGACCTTCCGGTGTTCATCCTAATTTATCCATTATTACGGCAGGTCCTGTACCACCCAATCCAAATGAAATGATGTCTGTCCCCATGTTAGATGAATTGATTGCTGAATGCAGACAGGACTATGACTATATTATTTTAGATACTGCCCCCTTAGATATTGTATCCGATACTTTTGCTTTAAATCGTTTTGCAGACATTAGTCTTTATGTAGTCAGGGCTGAATATACGCCTAAACGAAATATAGAGGATGCCACAAAATTGTTCCGAATGCAAAAAGTAAAAAATATGTATTTCGTGTTAAATGCTTCTGATTATAAAAAATCGAATTACCGATATGGTTACGGACAAAAATATGGCTATGGTTATGGCAATAAGTATGGGTCGGGATATGGATATGAGGAAGAAGTGAGTGGGAAGCAGTAAACAGTAAACAGTAAGGAAAGGATTCTAAAGAAATAAATAAACAAATATGGAAACCAGAGCTTTCCTTTCCCGATAGATTCCCGATAAACCGGGACAGGCAGGGACAAGCAGGGACAAGCCGGGACAAGCTTAACCCGATATAGTCAAAGAGACTTCCGTCAAGCCGGAATGTCCCATACGCTGAACCAGGCTAAAGTACTTAATAAGATATAAAAAACAAGTTATGAATACACAAGCAATCACTGTAGATTTTCCTTCAGATATACTTTTAACCCTGAATGAAAATGAAAATGAATTAATAAAAGATATTAAAATATCATTAGCAATCAGATTGTACAAACTTCAAAAACTTACAATTGGTAAAGCTGCTCAAATAGCAGGAATGTCACATTTTAATTTTGAGTCACTTTTGTCAGATAATGATGTGCCAATTTCAACGTTAACAATAGAGGATGTTATGACTGATGCTAGAAAGTTGAAGTAGTATGAGTAATGGACTTGTTATTGCTGATGCCGGACCTATCTTCTCATTGGCTATTGTCGATAAACTTTCTATCTTAGATAGTTTATTTGATGATATCCGAATCTCTCAAGCGGTTTGGGAAGAAATATCAAACGATGATACAAAGCCTTTCCATAGGCCTATTATTGATTACTTCCACAATAAAGTAGTTAGTATAAAAGGATTTAATGAACTGAGCTTTATTATGGATTATGGAGAGTCAGAATCAGTAATATTATACAAAGAACTTAATGCAAACTTTCTGCTTATCGATGACAAAAAAGCCAGAACAATTGCTCAAAATTATAGTATTAATTGTATTGGAACAATAGGATTGTTGTCTATTGCCAAGGACAAGGGTTTGATTGAAAGTTTAAGACCAATTTTCTTAGTTTTTTTAAATAATCAAAGGTACTATTCAATTGAGTTGTTAAATTATATTTTGATTCAACAAGAAGAGCAAATTATAGAACTAAGAAAATAAACTACTAAACATGGATTTATCGCTAACGTTTCAGGGCATCTTCGATCGGCTTTCCGGGAGAACCAACAGTCAACGATATGTTTTTCTAAGGGAGAGAATGTATATAAATTTACGCGTCAAACCGTAAAAGAAACGCTTGGACGCTACGAGGAACAGAGACGCTTCCGTCAAGCCGGAATGTAGCATCCGCCGAACAAGGTAATATATGCATAGAAAAGAAACTGTAAATATTAAAGGGGTTGAAATAGTTTTCTACAAAAAAGATCAGGAAGATTTTATTTCGCTGACCGATATTGCTAAGATACGCGATATTGACAACCCTTCGCAAATAATCAGCTTGTGGCTAAGAACGTATAGTACTATTGAATATCTCGGTTTATGGGAAATGTTGAATAATCCCGATTTTAAACCCCACATATATGAGGGGATTAAAAATGAATCCGCAAAACCACATTCTTGGATGTAAGCTCAAAAATGGATTAATGAAACGAATGCAATTGGCATGATTTCAAAATCAGGAAGATATGGCGGTGGTACCTTTGCTCATTCTGATATAGCATTCAAATTTGCCGCATGGATTTCAGCTGAGTTTGAATTATATCTAATAACCGAATTCAAACGATTAAAGAATGAAGAACAAAAAGCGATAGGTTGGAGTGCAAAACGGGAATTGGCAAAAATTAATTATCGTATTCATACGGATGCTATTAGTTCAAATCTAATACCCCCGACACTAACACCACAACAGATTAAATACGTTTATGCCAACGAAGCCGATGTGTTAAATGTTGCGCTTTTCGGAATGACGGCAAAAGAGTGGCGTGAAAAGAATCCAGACCTAAAAGGCAATATCCGCGACTACGCAACAATAAACGAATTGATTTGTCTTTCGAATATGGAGAATATTAATGCATTACTAATTAACGATAAAGTTACGCAAGGAGATAGATTGAGAAAACTCAATAAAATTGCAATTCAACAAATTAGAGTTCTATCTGATGTTGAAAATCGAAGATATTTAAAATAAATTTACGCGTCAAACCGTAAAAGAAACGCTTGGACGCTACGAGGAACAGAGACGCTTCCGTCAAGTCGGAATGTCCCATACGCCGAACCAGGGAAGGAGGACGCTACACCGAACAGAGATAACAAAGAATAAATATCAATGAAGCATATATATGAATACAAACAATCAAGTTATACTAACTGATTTCAGCCAACTTTTAAGGCTACATCTTTCGGATAATCTGAAAGATGTTGTTTTATTTGGTTCTCGAACAACTGGTAAGGCTAAAAAGGATTCTGACTATGATTTCTTAGTCATTCTAAAACAAAAAGCTGATTGGAAAGCAGAAAGAAAAATTTCTGACTTAAGCTACGAAATTGAATTGAAATATAATATAGTTACTGATACTCATGTTCTGGGAGAATCGGAATTGAAAACTTTAAGAGGCAAACAACCAATTTATGTAAATGCCTTAGAGAAGGGGATTCACGCATGATTGACGAAAAAGACAGAGATGCCCTGGTTGAATATCGTTTACAACAGGCTTTTGAAACAATTGAATTGGCAAGATTTCTGGTTAAAAATTAAAAATTAATAATTGCAGTGAATCGTATTTATTATGGGATGTATTATTCACTTACTGCTTTAGCATTGGCAAACAGTTTTGAAACATCCAAGCATGGTCAACTAATCGGATGGTTTAATAAAGAATTTATCCTAACCAATAAATTAGATTCCAAATTCGGAAAGATTTTGCGTAACGCATTTCAAAACAGAACTAAAGGCGATTATGATGCATTCATCAGTTTCACTCAGCAAGAAGTTGAAATTATGTTGAATGAGATGGTTGAATTTATTGAAGAGATAAAGAAAACGCTGAATTAGCATAAAAAAACAGAACTACGTTGCCTAAACCTTCGGTAAAGAATTCTAACGAAATAAATAATTGAATATGTAAAGCAGGAGCTCTACTTTCCCGATAAACTCCCGATAAGCCGGGACAAGCTTAACCTGACGTAGTCAAAGAGACTTCCGTCAAGCCTGAATGTCCCATACGCCGAACTGGAGAATTCATAAAAATATCGTTTTCTGACAGAAATGACTATTTTTGTTGTAGAAACAATGATCGTCAACTATATAAATCTGGATTATGAAGAAGAAAACTTTTCAAATAGCCCAATTGATTAAGAGAAATATATCAGAAATTGATCCCACAGCACAGATTATACTTTACGGTTCTCGTGCCAAGGGTAGCGAACATAAAGATTCCGATTGGGACTTACTTATACTCACTGATTACCCTGTTGATTTAATTAAAGAACGTGAATTCAGGAATCATCTTTACGAGTTGGAATTGGAAACAGGAGAACCATTTTCTCTTTTTGCCTATTCCAACAAAGATTGGGAAACGAAGCAAAAAATAACTCCATTTTATGTAAGTGTCAGTAAAGAAGGAATTAGGTTATGAACGCCGATGACAAATTGGAGTACATAAAATATAGAATAGATTCTGCTTTCAATGCTTATGATGCAGCTAAGGTGTTGGCTGAAAATGGTTTTTGGAATTCAGCAGTGAATCGACTTTATTATGCTGTTTTCTATGCCGTTAATGCTTTGTTGGTTCAAAACGAAATTCATGCAAGCTCTCATTCAGGTACTCGTTCCCAATTCTCATTGCATTATATCAAAACCGGAAAACTAGACAAGAAATTCGGAAAACTTCTTACTGAATTGTACGATTGGAGGCAAAAGGAGACTACGAAAATATCTTTGACTATAATGCTGAGTAAGTCGAACCAATGTTTAGTCAGGTAATAGAAATGATTGAGGCTATCGACAGGGAAATCAAAACCAAAAAAAATTAAAAGAGCTAATTAAAAGCCCCACATTATGAGAAAGATAAGAAAAGATTCTACTGAAATTGATTTTTTTTGTAGATTCAAGAGCACTTACTAATGATGAACAGATGCTAATAAGTCAATATATCAAGTTGGATAAATTGAAAAAATCAACTGTAACGAATCAAAGGCACCATAAGGTTTCAATGTAAGTTTTATTTTATGCAATTATAATCAGGAAAGCTGAGCTCTCCTTTCCCGATAAACTCCCGATAAACTCCCGATAAGCCGGGACAAGCTTAACCCGACGAAACGAATTGAAAATCAGCGCAGCTAAAGACGCTTCCGTCAAGCCGGAATGTAGCATACGCCAAACTGAGGAGTGAAAATATGATGTATATGGACAAGTTCTAACTATCTTTGTCAAATGGAAAATGTAAAGCAGATATTGACAGAAAAGTTGATGGATCGAAATGGTTTTTGGTCCTACAACATGCTTCAAGCTAATGAAGTGCCTGATGATATTTTGATTGAAAAAACTTTGCTTTATTTGGATATTGAAGATATAAATAAATTATTTACTATATTTCCATACAAAAAAATCAAACAAGTATGGCATGATCGATTAGTTATTCAGGATGATTATTACAGGAAATTGAATAAATTGCTTGCCTGGATGTATTTTGATATAAAAAATCCTGATAAATATATTACCAGAACTGTTAATCAGCATATTCATAAATTGACATGATGGCATTAGCACCCCATACAATTGATCTATTTGATAAAATTGCTTCATTAGAATGTATAAAGCCTTATGTTTTAGTGGGAGGGACGGCTCTTGCTTTGCAGTTAGATACCAGATTAAGCGAAGATCTGGATTTTATGAGTTGGAAAACTCAACCAACACAAAAGCAGGAGGTTGATTGGGTTACTATTGAAAAAGAATTAGCAACTATTGGAACTATTGAAACACGGGAAATATGGGATTTTGATCATATAGAATTTCTGGTTTCAGGAGTGAAAGTTTCTTTTTATGCCAGTAATAAATATTCACCTGTAACTGATCCAATCTGCATAAAGGCAAATTTATGGATAGCCGATATTAAAAGTATAGGAGCGATGAAAATGGAGGTATTGCTTCGCCGAAGTAATTTTAGAGATTATTACGACCTATATTCGATATTCCAACATGGAATAAATTTCAAGGAAGTATTAGATTTAGCTTTAAACTACTCGGGACATAACTTATCAACAAAAAACTTGTTATCAATGCTAACAGACAGTTCACGTTTTCATATTGATAGCGGATTTGTGCTTTTACAACCGAAATACAAAATATCACCGATTCAAATAGAATCTTATTTAAAAGAATGTATTAAAACTCAATTATAGTTTACCTATTAAACCGTGATTTAATCCGCCACTATACCTATTATGGGCAATCGGGAGGTTAGACGCTTGTTCATAGGGGGACGATAGAAAAATTGAAGGTTTAGCATCAAAACAGGGGTATGCTACTTTGGGAATGAATGCCATACACATCTTCCGATAAATCGGGTAAGCACTCAGCGATTCAACCCCGTTTGTTACATGAGTGTAGTAAATAATATGCCAGTCTTGAGATTTGCTTTTCTTTTGACGAAATGCTATACATTGCAAAAAAATAAATAAATACACTACGCCAAACTGAGTTCTAAACGATTAGTAGAGAATTCTGACGAAATAAATAATTGAATAATAAACAAATATGGAAAGCAGAGCTTTCCTTTTAGCACCGACGAAGCGACAGACGCTTCCGTCAAGCCGGAATGTAGCATACGCCGAACTGAGTAATTTTTTTGCTGGTCATATACTGTTAAATGATATACAACGAGTATGAATGAAATTGAATTTGACTCTTTTGTAGAACTAAAAGTTCAAGACTTAGTATCTTTAATTATTGAAATTAAAAAATTAGAGTTTGTAGATGCTTTGCAGTATCTTTACGAATCAAAACTTTATATTGCTTTAGTTGACGATAGTACTAAAATTTGGCATTTAAGCACCGAAAAACTTTTTGATATGCTAAAAAATGAAAAACAAACCAATAGATTGGAATATCCCGATTTTGTGTGATCTTTTTTAGGGCGAAGATTCAAGAACTTATGAACAAACTAACTAAAATCCAGCATTTTCAATTGTTTTGTCTGGAAAGCTATCGATCTGCCACAGGCATTTCAGCCAAAGTAGCATTAAATGAATTTAAAAACACAAATGTGTTTGAATATTTATCTTCAGGCTATGAGGTGTTACATACTCAAGGTAAAAACTATTTAATTGCTGATATAAAAGATTTTATTGAACACCGAAAATGAGAATATATCACGGAAGTACTGAAGTTATTCAACATCCTACTATTCTTGATTCACAACGTTTGCTCGACTTTGGTAAAGGATTCTATACTACCACCAATTTAGAGCAAGCCCGAAAATGGGCTTTGATTAAACAAAGAAGGATAGGAAATGATGCAAAATCGTTCGTAACCGAGTATGAGTTTGATGACAATTTACTTCAAAGTGAACAATACAAGGTGAAGGTTTTTAATTTTGCCGATGAGCACTGGTTAGACTTTGTGGTTAACAACAGAAAGATGAATGATGCACACTCCTTCGATATTGTTATGGGGGCAGTAGCGAATGATACCTTGTATAAAACCTTATCTTTATTTGAAACAGGTATATTGACTAAACAGGAAACCATTTCCAGATTAAAAGTACATACATTATACGATCAAATATCGTTTCATAACATCGAACTTATGAACGAAATTAAATTCATCCATTTTCTTGAAATTTAGGAGCTATTTGAATAAAAATTAATTGATGACTTTAAGTTATTGGAATATAAAATTACATAGCTAACAAATCTATCCAAGCGGGAGGAAGTCTCGGATAATAGTTTATAAACCTTCGATAGAGGATTCTAACGAAATAAATAACGAAATAAATAATTGAATATGTAAGTCTGGAGACTTACTTTCCCGATAAACTCCCGATAAACCGGGACAAGCCGGGACAAGCTTAACCCGACGAAGCGACAGACGCTTCCGTCAAGCCGGAATGTAGCATTCGCCGAACAGAGAGGTATTCTAAAAGCAAGTAAGTAGCTCTAAACGATAGGAAATACATTTCTAACCGTCAACTTGTTTACAAAATATTTTATACAAACAACAACCACTCGTTGTAACTGAGTGGGAAAAGAATATTGAAAAATTAATCTGATTTTTGAGAAAAAATATGAAAGTACTGGTGACAGGTGGAGCTGGTTTTATTGGATCAAATCTTTGTGAAGAACTTTTAGTTCAAGGTTATGATGTTGTTTGTCTGGATAACTTTTCAACCGGACATAGGAAGAATATAGAACCATTTCTCTCAAATCCTAAGTTTCTATTAATAGAAGGTGATATTCGAAATATTGAAGATTGCCAAAAAGCATTACTTGGAGTGGATTACGTATTTCATGAAGCTGCTTTAGGTTCAGTACCACGCTCAATCAATGACCCAATTACTACCAATGCTGTCAATATAACAGGATTTCTTAATATGCTGGTTTCAGCACGAGATGCCAACGTAAAACGTTTTATTTATGCTGCCAGTTCTTCTACTTATGGTGATTCTACTTCCATGCCAAAAGTGGAAGATGTTATTGGCAAACCACTCTCACCGTATGCTATTACCAAATACGTAAATGAACTCTATGCCGATATTTTTTCCAGAACTTATGGTATGGAATGCATAGGGTTACGTTATTTTAATGTATTTGGACGAAGGCAAGATCCAAATGGTGCTTATGCTGCTGTTATTCCTTTGTTTGTAAAAAAACTGGTGGCACACGAACCTATCACAATTAATGGTGATGGAGAATTTTCGCGCGATTTCACGTATATCGACAATGTAATTCAAATGAATTTATTAGCATTGAAAACAAATAATCCAGATGCAATTAATACAGTTTATAATACTGCTTTTGGCGAACGAAACACATTAAATCAATTGGTAAAATATTTGAAAGAATTTTTAGCTGAATATGATGATCAAATTCCAACTGTTTCTACAATACATGCTGCAAACAGAATTGGTGACATTCCACATTCTTTGGCGTCTATTGAAAAGGCCAAAAGTATGTTGGGATATCATCCTAAATATTCTTTACGTGATGGCTTGAAAGAGGCCGTACATTGGTATTGGGAGAATCTGAAATATTGATTTTAGGCTTTACTTTTAAAGAAAATTGCCCGGATGTTCGAAATATCAAAGTAATTGATATATACAACGCATTGAAAGAATATAATGTTAACCTAACTATTTATGACCCATGGGTAAAACCGGACGCTGTGATGCATGAGTATGGAATAAAAACAATTAATAAATTTCCTGAAGGCAAAGACTATAGTGCCATTATTTTAGCAGTAGCTCATAAAGAATTTATGTCAATTAGTTTCCAGAAGCATAAAAATAATGGTTGTATTATTTATGATGTAAAAGGAATAGTTGATTTTGCTGATGCTCGTCTTTAATTTCATTATCATACATATTTTACATATAAATGGATCAAAAAAAACAAACACAAAAAAATTTCATTTTCAATCTTGTCAATTTAATTGTAAATTTTAGCATTGCTTTATTTTATACACCCTATTTAGTAAGAAGTTTAGGAATTGTAGCTTATGGAATAATACCATTAGCACTTATTGTTAATCAATATATTAATGTAATAACAGGATCATTAACAGGCTCGCTTACGCGCTTCTATTCAATTGCTTTGCAAAAGAATAATAACACTGAAGCATCAAAATATTTAAGTAGTTCTCTTGTTGCAATTTCTACACTTGTTTTATTGATATCGCCTGTATTTATATTTATAGTATTCAAAAT
>JBAWXD010000020.1:0-30595 GCA_037144275.1 Paludibacter sp.
TTCACCGGGTTATATGGCATCATGATGGCGATCGTGCAAACCGACCTGAAAAAACTGCTGGCCTATTCAACCATCGAAAATATCGGAATAATCGGCATGGGTCTTGGTCTGGGCATGCTTGGAGTCGGAACTCAGAATTCTGTGCTCATCATCCTTGGTTTCGGAGGCGGATTGTTTCATGTGCTTAACCATTCGTTGTTTAAATCATTGCTTTTTTTTGGCGCAGGATCGGTGTATAAAGCAACCCACACACGAAACATCGAACTTTAAACGTTAATCATATTATGAATATCTTCCGCTACTTTTCTGCCCGATGCTATTGCCCGAACCACTAAACTTGCTCCCATTGCGGCATCGCCGGTTGCAAAAACCTTGCCAATATTGCTAAGGTTGTTTTTGTCAATTGCCACATTTCCACGTCCATCAAATTCAACGCCAAGTTCAGTTAACAAACCTTCATGAACCGGATGAATGAAACCAAGTGCCAGAAACACCAAATCAGCTTTGATTATTTCTGTTTTGCCGGTTTGTTTCATGTTCCAACGTCCGTTTTCATCTTTTGTCCATTCAACTTCTTCCACTTCCACTTCTGTCAACTGATCATTCTGACCAATGAACTTGTTGGTATTCAGACTCCATTTACGAATACAACCCTCTTTGTGAGAGCTTGAAGTCTTCAAAATATTTGGATAATATGGCCAGGGAGTATCCGGATTTTTGTCTACCGGTGGCTGAGGCAAAATCTCAATCTGAGTAACTTTTACAGCTCCCTGACGTATAGAAGTACCTACGCAGTCGGAACCTGTATCACCACCACCAATTACCAGTACTTGTTTATCTTTTGCTGAAATAATTGCTTCAGGAGCAACTTCTTCGTTCATGATTAGTTGATTTTGCTGACTTAGGAATTCCATAGCGAAATAAATACCTTTCAAATCACGTCCTTCGGGTGTAATATCTCGAGGATGGCCTGCACCAATAGCAAGACATACAGCATCAAAATCTTTCATGATTTGTTTGCCGGCAATATCTTTCCCAACTTCAGTATTTGGTTTAAATTCAATGCCTTCTTCCGATAACTGAACTAATCGACGATCGATTATATTTTTATTCAGTTTGAAATTTGGAATACCATAACGCATCAAACCGCCTAAAGTGTTGTCTTTTTCAAAAATAGTCACATTATGACCTTTCCGGTTCAACTGTTGTGCAGCTGCTAATCCGGCAGGACCTGAACCGATAATCGCAATTTTTTTGCCGGTACGGGTTTTTGGAGGTTGAGGTTTAATCATTCCTTCGATAAAACCGACTTCAGTAACGGCTGCTTCGTTTTCACGAATTGTTACAGGTGCTTCGTGCAATGCCAAAACACAGGATTTTTCGCATGGAGCAGGGCAGATTCGGCCTGTAAAATCAGGGAAGTTATTAGTTTCGTGAAGATTTTCAATTCCTTCTTTCCATTTTCCTTTGTAAATAAGGTCTTGCCATTCCGGCATTTTGTTGCCGAGCGGACATGCCCAATGGCAAAATGGAATACCGCAGTCCATACAACGTGATGCCTGCAATTTGCGGTCTTCACGATTTAAGTTCTGTTCAACTTCCCCAAAGTCGTAAATTCGTTCAAGTACAGGACGATAGCCTGCATCCTTGCGGGGTATGGTTATAAATGCTCTTGGACTTCCCATAATTTCAGAAGCCCCCTAAATCCCCCTAAAAGGGGACTTAAGGTTAGCTATATTTATAGTTTTTAGTTCATTTTATTGTTTATTTTCTAATCAACCTTCCCCCTTTCGGGGGTTAGGGGGCAATTTTAATAATCTCTCTCAACCTGAGCAATTTTTTTGTTGATAGCTTCCATTTTTTCTTCCTGTAATACTTTTTTGTATTCAATCGGAACGATTTTTTTGAATTTGTCAACATAAAAACTCCAATTGTCCAGAATTTGTTTTGCACGCGTACTTCCAGTGTATTTGAGGTGATTAGCAATTAAACCCTGAACTTCTTTGCTATCGTGACTATCTTCAATCAACGAAAGTTCAACCATTTCCATATTACAGTAAAAATCGAAATCACCCTTTTCGTCAAGAACATACGCCACACCACCACTCATACCGGCAGCAAAGTTACGACCAGTAGATCCAAGAACCACAGTACGGCCGCCGGTCATATATTCACAACAATGGTCGCCAGCCCCTTCAACAACTGCAACGGCACCAGAGTTACGAACACAGAAACGCTCACCAACAACCCCGTTGATATATACTTCACCCGAAGTAGCACCATAAAGAATGGTGTTCCCGGCAATAATATTTTCCTCAGGCTTGAAAGTGCTTTCTATAGGTGCTTTCACTACAATTTTTCCACCTGAAAGACCTTTGCCAACATAATCATTCGCTTCACCATTCAGTTCGAAGTAAATTCCTTTGCTTAAGAATGCCCCGAAACTTTGTCCCGCAGAACCTTCGAAGTATGCTTTGATAGTGTCTTCCGGCAAACCTGCCTGACCGTAACGTTTAGCAATTTCACCAGAAAGCATGGCGCCAACAGTACGATCCGTATTTTTAATTTTTGATTTAATTTGAACTGGCATGCATAAATCCAATGCCGGAAGTGATTTTTTGATTAATTCACGATCCAACACTGATTCTAACTTATGATCCTGATTTTTAATATTCCGGAGAGCATTTTTACCATTCGTTGGAACGAACATAATTTTAGTCAAATCAACTTTATCTATTTTGGCTAATCCAACAACTTTTTTGCGCTCAAGTAATTCGGCATGTCCGATAATTTCATCCATACTTCGGAAGCCCATTTGAGCTAAATGTTCACGAACATCTTCAGCTATAAACTTGAAGAAGTTAACCAGGTATTCATGTTTGCCTGTGAAATGTTTACGTAATACTTCATCCTGAGTGGCTACGCCTACCGGACAAGTATTTAAGTGACATTTACGCATCATAACACAACCCAAAATCAAAAGTGCACTTGTTGCAAAGCCGTATTCCTCTGCACCCAATAAAGCTGCCATAATAATGTCGCGACCAGTTTTTAACTGACCGTCAGCTTGTAGTCTGATTTGTCCACGTAGATTATTCAATACCAGTGTTTGTTGGGTTTCAGCCAAGCCAATTTCCATTGGAAGACCTGCATGCTTGATAGAACTTGAAGGACTTGCACCAGTACCACCTTCAGCACCACTGATCAGGATCAAATCTGCTTTTGCTTTAGCCACGCCGGCAGCAATTGTACCAACACCAGTTTCCGAAACTAACTTCACACTAATTGTAGCTGTGGGATTGATATTTTTCAAATCATAAATCAGCTGAGCCAAATCTTCGATAGAATAAATATCGTGGTGGGGTGGAGGAGAAATCAATGAAATTCCCGGAATTGAGTGACGGGTTTTGGCAATGATTTTATCCACTTTATGACCCGGAAGCTGTCCACCTTCCCCGGGTTTAGCTCCCTGTGCAATTTTAATCTGAATTTCGTCAGCATTTACCAGATATTCAGCAGTTACCCCAAAACGTCCGGAAGCAACTTGTTTGATAGCACTTCGTGTGCTCAAGCCATCTTCGCGTTTTTTGTAACGTTCCGGATCTTCACCACCTTCACCGGTATTGCTTCGTCCACCCAAAATGTTCATGGCCATAGCCATTGCTTCGTGGGCTTCACGGCTGATTGAACCATAAGACATTGCTCCGGTAACGAAACGTTTTGTAATATTCTCAATTGGTTCTACTTCGCTGATATCAATAGGATTACGTTTATAATCCATCAAGTCGCGAATAAATATAGGGGTTGGCTTGTCGTCGACAGCCTGAACATATTCTTTATATTTCTGATAATCGTTTGTTTTGCTTGCAATTTGCAAGCGAGCGATTGTTTCAGGATTCCATGCATGTTTTTCACCATCATTACGATAAGCATATTCACCCAAATTTTTCAATTCAGCGCTTTCTCCTTCGGCTGGGAAAAATGCTTCGAAATGTGGATTCAATACCTCATCTGCAACATCATGAATGTCTATACCCTGAATGGCAGAAGTAACTCCTTTAAAGTATTTATCCAAAAGTTTAGACGAAATTCCAATTGCTTCGAAAATATGTGCTCCACGATAGCTTCGTAAAGTAGAATTACCCATTTTTGATAATACTTTCAGCAAACCTTTGTTTACAGCTTTGATATAGTGTTTTTTAGCCGTACCCAGATCCATTTGAATATCACCGGATTTAATCCTGTCTCCAATAATGGCAAATACCATATATGGATTAACAGCATTAGCCCCAAATCCAAACAATAACGCAAAATGCATTACTTCGCGTGGTTCAGCTGATTCAACTACGATATCGATCTGCATACGTTTACGCTTCTGAACCAGATATAAGTGAACGGCAGAAACAGCCAGCAATGAAGGTATCGGAGCATGAGTAGCATCCACACCACGGTCGCTTAAAACAATATAGTTCTTACCATCGTCAACTGCTTTTTCAACGGATAAACAAAGTTCCTGAATGGCTTTTTCAAGACCGGCAGCTCCTGATTTTGGATCGAAAAGCATAGGTAATGAAATGGTATAGAATCCCTTATAATTCAGATTCATCAATATGTCGAACTGAGAGTTGGTGATTACCGGACTTTTCAGTTTTACCATTTTACAAATATCGTGTGCGGGTTCCAACAGGTTTTGATGTACAGAACCAATATAACCGGTCAACGACATGACCAATTCTTCACGAATAGGGTCAATTGGTGGATTGGTTACCTGAGCAAATTGCTGGCGGAAATAGTTGAATAAACGTTGGGGTTTGTCCGAAAAAACTGACAATGCTACATCATTCCCCATCGAAGAAGTTGGTTCATAACCATCGATCGCCATGGGCAAAATCAAGCGTTCAACGTCTTCTTTTGAATATCCGAATGCATTCAACAATGTTTGATAATTGACTAATTCGTTTTTAACACTACGACCGGAAGAAATATCATCTAAATTTACGCAATTTTGTTTTAACCAGTCACGGTATGGAAATGCTTTAGCCAATCCTTCTTTCAATTCATTATCATAGAAAATCTGCCCCAATTCTGTATCAACCATAAGCATTTTGCCCGGTTTCAAACGTCCTTTGGCTTTAATACGTGCAGGTTCGAATTCAACGGTTCCGGTTTCTGAAGCAATTATCATCACATCGTCATGTGTAACCAGGTAGCGTGCAGGACGCAAACCGTTACGATCCAACATACCTCCGGCATAACGACCATCGCTGAAAAGCAAACAAGCCGGTCCATCCCATGGTTCCATGAATGTACTGTGATATTCGTAGAAAGCTCTCAGATTATCCGAAATCGGATTTTTCTGATTCCAGCTTTCAGGAACTAACATAGCCATAGCATGTGGTAAACTTTTGCCCGACATAACAAGGAATTCCAGTGCATTATCCAATGTAGCACTATCGCTCATGCCCGGTTGGCAAATAGGATAAAGGTCTTGTAAATTACCAAGTTGGTCTGATTTCAACACACTTTCGCGTGATTCCATCCACTGACGGTTTCCACGAATGGTATTGATTTCTCCATTGTGACCCAGCATACGAAATGGCTGAGCCAAATCCCAGGTTGGGAAAGTGTTGGTACTAAAACGGGAGTGAACCAATGCAATACCACTAGTAAAGTTTTTATCGGAAAGGTCAGGAAAGTATTCACGCAATTGAAGCGAAGTCAACATTCCCTTGTAAATCATTTGTTTAGTGGAAAGACTAACAATATAGAAACTCCGGTCTTTAGCAATTGCTGATTTCTGGAGAGCATTTTCAATTTTTTTGCGAAGAACATACAACTTAAGTTCCAGCTCATCTTGTGAGTTAGATCCTGTGATGAAAATCTGTTTAGTTGAAGGTTCGTTGGAGGCAGAAATTTCGCCAAGAATGTTACTGTTGACCGGTACGTCGCGAATTGCAAGCAGCTTAAGGCCTTCTTTCTCAACGTGTTCTTTGATTACGTTCAGACAAAGTTCTGCTTTTTTTGTATCCTTTGGAAGAAAAATAAGCCCGGTTCCGTACTTGCCTTTGGCTGGAACAGGGATACCTTGTAATAATATAAACTCATGTGGAATTTGTAATAAAATTCCTGCACCATCACCGGTTTTGTTGTCGGCACTTTCAGCTCCACGGTGAACCATGTTTTCGAGAACCTGTAATCCGTTCTCTACTATTTCATGACTTTTTTCACCATGAAGATTTAGTACTAAACCAACTCCACAGGCATCATGCTCATTTTGGGTTGAATAAAGCGATTGCTGCTCATATTCGTCTGATATAAATGGATTTGAACTAGTCATTATCTTCGTTTTTGGTCTTTTTTACAGACTTATAAACTGTTTAATTACGGCTTATAATTCGTACTTTAGTTTTATTGTTTAGTTGCAAAATAGTGGGAAAACCTTTTTAAGTTTTCCCACTATTTAAAAAATATAGATGGTTTTTAACCTTCAGACTTATCGGATAAACAGCAATTCTCGGTATTTAGGCAATGTCCACATTTCATCGTCAACAATCAATTCAAGTTTGTCAATGTGATAACGGATTACATCAAAATACGGTAATACTGAATCGTGATAAGCATTTGCTTTAGCATCTTCATGTTCAATAACATTTGCTACCTTGCGTGCAACCACTAAATCTTCAACTGTCTTTTTGATGATAGAAACATGTTCTGAAATTTCTTCAATCAAAGTCATATCCATTAAGCTTATTTTGTCAGCTTTTGCGGCTGAGAATACTGCTTTAGTTTTATAAACATTATCCAGTAAAAGTGATTGATAACGTGTTGCTACGGGAATGATATGATTGATAGCTAAATCTCCTAAAACGCGTGCTTCAATTTGAATTTTCTTGACATAAGTTTCCCATTTCACTTCGTTTCTCGCATGTAATTCTTTTTCAGAGAGAACGCCCAGTTTACCGAATAGTTCAACGCTGCTTGCACTTGTATACGCTTCAATGATTTTTGGAACGCTTGTTTCACAATCCAACCCACGTTTTGCTGCTTCAGCTTTCCATTCCTCGCTATAACCGTTTCCATCAAAACGAATCGCTTTAGACGCTTTGATATATGATTTAATAACTTCGAAGATAGCTTTTTCTTTGCTTGCACCTGCTGCCATTTTAGCATCAACTTCAGCTTTGAATTCGAACAACTGTGCTGCAACTGCTGAGTTCAATGCTGCCATAGCTGACGAACAGTTTGCCGATGAACCTACTGCACGGAACTCGAAACGGTTTCCGGTGAAGGCAAAAGGCGAAGTGCGGTTACGATCGGTATTGTCAAGGAATACTTCAGGAATATGAGGAATACCTAAGTGAAGTTTCTTTTTTTCATCAAAAATAATAGCTTCATCGCTTGTGCTGTTTTCCAATTTATTGAGAACTGCAGTTAGTTGAGTTCCTAGGAAAGCAGAAACAATTGCCGGAGGAGCTTCATTAGCACCCAAACGGTGAGCATTTTGAGCCGTCATAATTGATGCTTTCAACAATGCATTATGTTTGTAAACAGCCATCAAAGCATTTACCAGGAAAGTAACAAACTGAAGGTTTTCTTCCGGAGTTTTTCCAGGAGTAAATAAACCTACACCGGTATCAGTTCCTAGTGACCAGTTGTTATGTTTTCCTGAACCGTTGATTCCTGCAAATGGTTTTTCGTGCAATAATAAACGGAAACCATGACGGCGGGCAACTTTCTTCATGATTGACATCATCAATAAGTTTTGGTCAACTGCCAGGTTACATTCGCCAAATATTGGAGCAAGCTCAAATTGGTTGGGTGCAACCTCGTTGTGACGAGTTTTGGCAGGAATTCCATATTTGTAAGCTTCAAATTCAATATCTTTCATGTATGCTGCAACACGTGTTGGAACTGAACCAAAATAATGATCATCCAATTGTTGGTTTTTAGCTGAATCATGTCCCATCAAGGTGCGACCTGTTAATACTAAATCAGGACGGGTTGCATACAAACCTTCGTCAACTAAGAAATATTCTTGTTCCCAACCTAAAAAAGCAACAACTTTCTTTACACTTGGGTCGAACATCTGGCAAACAGCAACAGCTGCTTTGTCCACTGCGCCTAAGGCTTTCAATAAAGGTGCTTTTAAGTCGAGTGATTCACCTGTATACGAAATAAATATGGTTGGAATTACCAATGCATCATCCATAACAAAGGCAGGTGATGATGGATCCCAAGCAGTATAACCACGTGCTTCGAAAGTGCTGCGGATGCCACCATTAGGGAATGAAGATGCATCTGGTTCTTGTTGAGCCAACAATTTTCCGGAAAAATCTTCAATAATCGCTTCACCAGGAGCTCCGGCGTAGTCAATAAATGAATCATGTTTTTCAGCTGTTCCGTCAGTTAATGGTTGGAACCAGTGAGTGTAATGTGTTGCACCTAATTCTGTTGCCCAAAGTTTCATACCTGCTGCTACCTGGCTGGCAAGAGCGATATCAAGAGTTGCTCCTTTATCAATTACGTTATTCAATGACTTAATAGTATCTTTTGAAAGATATTTAGCCATAGCGACTTTGTTGAAAACAAATTTTCCGTAATAATCGGAAGTGTACTGTGAAGGTGCAGAAACTACAACTGCTTTTTTCTTAAAAGCTTCTTCAACTGCTTTAAATCTTAATGATGACATAATTACTTTTTTGAGGGTTATTTTTTATTAATTTTTTATTGTTTCTGGAAAAATCATTATCTTATTGATATTAAATCAATGCAAAAATAATAAATATGTAAGCTCAGTAGCTATCTTTTATTTTCTTTCTCAAAATAAAAGGTCTTTTGTTTCGATTTGTAATATAAATAACTAATAATATTATGTATTGTAAATATATATAGCACATAACTTACAAATCTGTTATATACTCTTATGAATCCACGCAAATACTTTTGAACCTGAAAAACAACAAATAATTTGTTTGTTAATCGAAGACAGTGTAAGCTGTTTCACCATGTTGAGTTTCATCTAGTCCAATAGCTTCGTGGATGTCATTTGCACGAACCCCAACCCATTTTTCAGTAAGTTTAAATATCAAAATGGTACCAATTCCCGAGAATAAAACTACGACGCCAACTCCTAGTAACTGAATCCATAATTGATGCCAGTTACCATAGGCTGCACCGCAGTAAGCTTTTTGAATTAAAGGGGTAGCTAAAACTCCTGTTAAAATTGAGCCCAAAACACCACCAATACCGTGCACACCAAAAGCATCAAGTGAATCATCGTATCCGAGTTTAGGTTTTACGTAAGCCACCATGCAAAAACAAACTAACGAAGCAACAACACCAATAATTAAGGCACCACCAATTCCGACATAACCTGCAGCAGGGGTAATGGTGGCTAAACCGCCAATTGCACCGGTACTTATACCTACAACTGTTGGTTTTTTATCGATTATCCAATCGAGTAAAGCCCAGGTTAAGGCTGCTGTTGCGCCGGCTATGTGTGTGACTAACATCGCATTACCGGCAAGTCCATCTGCTGCCAGGGCACTTCCGGCATTAAATCCAAACCATCCAACCCAAAGTAATCCCGCTCCGATAGCTACATAGGTAATGTTATGGGCAGGAATAGCATGACCTTTATAATCCCGACGTTTTCCAAGCATAATGGCTGTTACGATGGCTGCAATTCCGGCATTGATATGAACAACAATACCACCTGCGAAATCAAGTGTTCCCAATTTGTTTAACCAACCATCCGAAGACCAAATCCAATGAGCAACGGGATTATAAATAAATATTGCCCATAAGATAGAAAAAATCAAAAATCCCTTAAAATGAATACGTTCAGCAAAAGCGCCAATAATCAAAGCCGGAGTAATGATTGCAAACATTCCCTGAAACAGGATGAAAACAATGTGTGGAATGGTTCCTGTAGCTTGACCGTCAGCTCCAATCTGCGAATGTGATACAAAATAGGGGCTTAAATCAGTGATATTTATGTTATTCAAAAATGCCCAGTGAAATCCACCGATATAGGGTTTTAATATTTCGATGGAGTTACTTCCAAAAGTATTACTATAGCCTAAAATTACCCATTCTACACTGATAGCTGCAACCAGAATAAAAACCTGCATAAATACGTTCAATACATTCTTGCGTCGAACCAAGCCACCATAAAAAAGTGCCAGTCCTGGAATTGACATTAATAATACAAATGCCGTTGCTACTATCATCCACGCAGTATCTCCTGCATCGATTTTTGGAGTTGCTGCAACCGCTGTTACAACATTTTGTGCACTAAGTGAGGAGCCAAATGCTAGACATATGACTAAAAGAGAAACGATCTGTTTTTTCATTTAATTTGTTCAAATCTAAATTGTTACAAGTGGATTATTTGTTGTATAAAGCATCAGGACCTGATTCTTTGGTACGAATGCGGAATGTTTCCTGTATATCGGAAACAAAAACTTTTCCATCACCCGTTTCACCCGTCCAAGCCGAATTCAAAATGGCATTAACGGTTCTTTCCAAATTCAAATCCCTGACAACAATCGAAATCATTCTGCGCTGAATGTATCCCGATTTGAAAACCTGACCGCGAACTACCTGTTCTTCAGTCGATTTACCCAATCCTGTAATGTCCCAATAAGAGAACCATTCGATGCCAACATCGTATAATGCCTGCTTGACATCCTCAAATTTAGATTTGCGAATAATCGCTTCGATTTTCTTCATTTTTAAATCAGTTTTTTAGTTTTATTGTTTCGTTCTATTGTTTCGGAGAAAGTTTAAATTACCAACTTTTCAGTAATTCCTCAGTGAAATGAAAAATGCATTGTGTTATTTGTGCATTTAAATGCATTGCTTTTTTGATATTTCGGGTGCAAAATTACGATATTTATCTTACTATTCAATTCAATTTGATACGAAATAACAATAATTCGTGTGGAAAAGATGCAATTTATTGATAATTTCAAACCAAATGAATGTAGAAAACAGATCCATTACTTCTCTCTTTTCAATGTTCAATTTTAGGTAATAAATAGACAGACCATTTCTCACGAAATAGTCTGTCCAAAACAATAAAACTAAAAAATTATACGCTTGCTATGTTTACAAAACGTGTTTTTTTATTCATAAATCTGAATTAATCGAAGGTAGTATATGCGGTTTCACCATGTTGGCTTTCGTCCAGTCCAAGAGCTTCGTGTTTGTCGGAAGCGCGAACCCCTATCCATTTGTCGACAATTTTGAACAGAATAAATGTTCCAACGCCAGAGAACAGAATAGTTGAACCTACTGCCAAAAGTTGAATCCATAATTGATGGAAGTTTCCAAAAATTGCACCTGAGTAGGAAGCCTGAACAAGTGGTGTGGCCAATACTCCCGTTAAGATAGCGCCTAAGATGCCACCAATTCCATGAACTCCAAATGCATCAAGAGAATCATCGTAACCAAGTTTAGGTTTAACATAAGCAACCATACAAAAACATACCAAGGAAACCATAATTCCGATAATTAATGCACCTCCCACACCTACAAATCCCGCAGCTGGGGTAATGGCAACCAATCCACCAACGGCACCAGTACTGATACCCACGACTGTTGGACGATGATCTATTATCCAATCGAGTAATGCCCAGGTTATTGCTGCAGCTGCAGCCGCAATGTGAGTTACCATGAGTGCGTTAGCAGCCAGTCCATCAGCGGCTAAACCACTACCGGCATTGAATCCGAACCAGCCAACCCAAAGCATACCGGCACCCATAACTACATAGGTAATGTTGTGTGCAGGAAGTGCATGGTCTTTATAATCGCGCCGACGACCAAGCAGGATAGCCGTTACTATGGCTGCAATACCGGCATTAATATGAACTACTGTACCACCAGCAAAGTCGAGTGCTCCAAGCTTAAATAGCCAGCCATCAGCAGACCAAACCCAGTGTGCAACAGGATTATAAATGAATATTGACCAAAGAATGGAGAATACTAAAAAGCCTTTGAAATTTATACGTTCAGCAAATGCACCAATTATTAATGCTGGCGTAATTACGGCAAACATACACTGGAACATAATAAAAAGAATGTGCGGAATGGTGCCAATCTGAGTTCCGTTGGCAGCCATTTGCGTGTGCGAAATAAAATAAGGACTTAAATCACTCACCTTAATATTGTTCAAAAATGCCCAGTCGAAACCACCAATAATCGGTTTAAGAAAATCAATTGAATTTGATCCAAAAGCATTACTATAACCTATTACAACCCATTCTATAGTGATAACAGCAACTAAGAAAAATACCTGCATAAATACGTTTAAAACATTTTTCCGACGTACCAAACCTCCATAAAATAATGCCAATCCGGGAATGGACATGAAAAGTACAAGTGCAGTGGCAACAATCATCCAGGCAGTATCACCAGCATCAATTTTTGGAGCGGCTGTTGTCTGTGCTGAGAGTGTAGCTCCGAAAACTCCAAGCAATGCTACAAGTGAAATAATATATTTTTTCATTTTGAATATTCTAAATTTTAAGTTTGACAAGTGGTTTATTTGTTGAAAAGTGCGTCAGAACCGGATTCTTTGGTACGAATTCGGAATGTTTCCTGAATATCGGAAACGAACAATTTACCATCACCAGTTTCGCCTGTCCATGCTGAATTAAGAATAGCATTTACGGTTTTTTCCATGTTGATGTCTCTGACAACAATCGAAATCATTCGTCGTTGAATATATCCCGATTTGAAAACCTGACCTCGAACTACCTGTTCTTCAGTCGATTTGCCCAATCCTGTAATGTCCCAGTAGGAGAACCACTCGATGCCAACATCGTATAATGCCTGTTTGACATCCTCAAATTTAGATTTGCGAATAATCGCTTCAATTTTTTTCATTTAGTGATAATGTTAGTTTTCTATTGTTTCGTTTATTAAAAATAAATTTACATATTGTATAGTGTTTTGATAATCTATATGCAAAATGTAAATATTATCGTTTTATAAATGACAAATTGTAATTTTGCTGCAAAAGTATTATATATTTTCTATACTTCAAAGCAAAATGATTATAAAAATTGAAAAATAGTTACATTAATGTGCAATTATAGCAATTTTACTACATAAATGTATTGAGATATTACAATTAATACTATAATGTGTATATTAATTTGCATTTATTTATTTAATCAACCGAAAACAAAAGAGGCAGACTATTTCTCACGAAGTAGTCTGCCCGAAACAATAAAACTAAAAAACACACGATTAGTTCTAAATAGTTTCACCGTGTTTTGAAAAGTGCAGGCCGATCGGTCTGCACTTTAATTGTTAGTCTCTTGAATTATGTATGCTTTTATTTTACATACAAAGATTCGTCTCCTTTTTCTCTTGTCCGTATTCTATATGATTCGTCAATTGTTGATACGAATAATTTTCCATCTCCTACTTCACCAGTATAGGCAGTATCTAACAGACAATCAATTGTTTTCTGTAAATTAATGTCGCGTACAACTATAGATAAAGTGAGGCGAGATATGTTGGAAGTGTCAGTCGAGCCCCGAAATACGTTTTTTTCTTTTCTCTCATTTCCTACACCGTAGGTTTCGGAATAGGTAAAGAAATCAATATCAATTCCATGTAACGCATCTTTAACGTCTTCGAATTTTGAGCGTCTGATAATTGCTTCTATCTTTTTCATAATGTTTTATGTTTTTAATTGTTTTATTCTTCGTTTATATTACAAAATTATTGAAATTGAACGATAAAGCAACTACTTCATTAAAAATATCAATATTAATAACATTGTTGCTTTTCGTTTTATTCAATTTATATTAGTTGTTATAAGCTTCAGCTCCGTGTTCAAATACATCGATACCACCGAATGCTGTTTCGCCTTTAGCTTCAACACGTAGTTTGAACGGATATGGTAATTTACTTACAATAAACATTACTAACATGGCTACTGCAAAAGTACTCAATGTGATAATTGCATTGCCTACAAGCTGTGCAAGGAATACGTTCCAACCACCACCGTAGAATAATCCGGTAACTGGTGCTGTGTTGTCAGCTCCCATTGGACCTGTAGCTCCAAATTGACCACTTGCAAATAAACCGAGTGACAATGTTCCCCAAATACCGTTCAAACCATGAACTGGAACTGCACCAACTGGATCATCAATGCGAAGATATTCCAACAAATAGATTCCTCCAAATACCACTGCTCCGGCAACTGCACCAATTATAAGTGCGCCAAGTGGAGAAACCCAATAACAAGGAGCTGTGATGGCAACTAAACCTCCTAATAAACCGTTCACTGTAAAACCAACGTCGAATTTGCCTTTAAATGATCCAACATAATAGGCCAAGATCATAGCACTTAACGCTCCTGTACAAGCTGCAATAGTTGTGTTTGCAGCTACACGACCAATACCTATTGCATCCATTGCCGACAATGTACTACCAGGGTTGAAACCGTACCAACCAAACCAAAGAAGGAATGCACCAGTTACTGCTACCGGTAAGTTATGAGCTGCAGGAAGACCACCACGTTTTTTGTCGTCACGTAAAAAAATACGTCCGATACGTGGTCCCAACACAATTGCTCCGGCCAGTGAAACTACTCCACCAATGGTGTGAACTACAGTTGATCCTGCAAAATCACGGAAAGGATTGCCTAATGAAGGTAAGAAGTTGCCTGCAGAACCCATTGTTACTAAGAAACCATCAGGACCCCATGCCCAGTGACCAATAATTGGATAAATAAATGCAGTAACTGCAATACTGTAAAGAATATCACCACGGAAACTTGTACGTCCAATCATTGCTCCGGAAGTAATAGTTGAAGCGGTATCAGCAAATGCAAACTGGAATACCCAATGTGCTAATAATGCAACTCCGGTAGTTTCGTAAGTATCAGGTGCTCCTTGTAAAAAGAACCAGTTTAATCCGATAAATCCGTTACCGTGACTGAACATAAATGCATAGCCGATTGCCCAGAAAGATACTCCGCAAATGGCTGTGTCTAATACACACTCAATAAGCACGTTAACAGCTTCTCTTTTTCTAGCAAAACCGGCTTCTAACATAACGAAACCTGCTTGCATACCGAAAACCAATGCTGCTGCAACTAATGTCCATACTGTATTCAATGAATTCATCATCGATGTTTCATGTGCTGTATAAGTTTCAGCAGCATGAGCGTCTGTTCCACCAATTAAACCAGGTATTAAAACCATGGCTGCAACTACTGCCAGTAAGCCCAGCATTTTACCACCAAAGAATGCTGCGAAAAGTTTCCAGTTTTTTGGTTTTGAGATATTCTCACTAATTCTAGAGAAATATCCGCTCCTTCTAGGGAGTGCTAATGTTTTACTCATAATGTTTAATTTTAATTGTTGTGTTTATTATTTTATTATTTCTCGATATACCTTAAAACAAATGCTTTATATATTATAATGTAATACCTGCTACAAAGAAAGCTCCACCTGAGTAAGGATTTGCACCTAAGATTCCGTATACAGGAAGACATAATTTATCTGTAATAACTATCGATTTGCTTACTTTGATGCCAACGTTAGTAACTCCGGCAGCAGTTGTTGCGTAATTTGAACTTCCTCCTAATACACCACCTGCAAATACTTTTACTAATGGAGTAACCTGATAACCTAATTCAATATAGGTTGTAAATGCCTGTTTGGTTGCATCGGTTAAGCTTTTGTCGTTCCCCGCAAACATGGTATTGATGGAAGCGCTGATTGGGAATTTTTCAGGACCAGTATAAGCAACTGTTGCTTCATAAATGTGGTCGGTAGTTGTTCCGTAATCAAAATAACTTTTTGTAAATCCCCAGTTGTAATCCGTGATTGTTACTGCCAATGCAGGTGAAATGGTGTATGTAGCATAAAGGTCTACTTCTTTTACATTTCCAAGAAGGCTGCTTGATGCCCATGAACCAACTGTAAATCCGCCAATAGTATATGAAACAAAAGGCTGGATATTGGGTGTACCTTTGGTGCTTTCTTGTGGTACCCCACGCCATACATACGAGCTAACGATGTCGGCTCCGGTTGCGAACTGTGCTTTTGCACTTGTAATTGTCAATACTGCAATTGCTAAAATTGCCACTAATCTAATCTTTCTCATAAATGTAAAATTTAAATGATGTTTAATAATAAATTGTTTCTACTTTTTTTAAATAAATATACTAATTGTTTGTTTAAATGAATAATTGCTGACATAATGTTTTTAATACGATGCAAAAATAAGCAAAATGATATAATCAAGAATCAATTACTATCAAAATAATATGAATTAATTTTAGGGATTGTCAATATGAAATTATATATCTACATAAAGTAATAAAACGGTTTTATTTTATCTGTAATAATTACAATATGATATTCAGTATTTTTTTTTTGTTTGCTAAAATATCATTCGAATAGAAGAAATATCAACTAAAAATGCCGTGTTTATAGTTAAAAATATGTGTTTTTATGCTCTTCAACATAAAAAACCTAACTTTTATACACAAAAAACGCCTGAGGATTTTCTCAGGCGTTATAAATTAAACAAGTTTTTTTGTATTATCTTTTTATTCTGCTTTTTAGATAGGACAAAGTACTAAATTTTATAATTAAATAAATTATGAATGTCCCCCAACCACTATGCGCATGATTTTGAGATTAAGAACAAAAAAGCGTATAAGTTGAAAAATAAATGACCTTCTCCAAAATTTAGTCCAGCGGGTTGGTTCAGTTGCAAAAGACATATCGCTGTATGGTATTGTTTTTTCTAATTCTGTTTTCATGATTTTTATCTTTAAAGAGTTTGACTGATACGTTTTTTTATTCAGGAATAACCCACCAGAATGGAAGTGCTTTAGCCTTGTATAGAAACATGTAGTGCATAAACAACTTCATCCAATGCCCGGCTAAGCCAATTTCACCAACTGTATCATTAATATTCCGACCCCATTTAGGGTACTTTTCCCAATCGGGAACAATAGGATTTACTGTCATAACCGCTGCTTGCCCATGACGAATTCCATATCCGGCTGAAACTATACAGGCAGCACCCATTTTCGACATCGATGCTTTGTGTTTGTGGTCTGTGGTGCCGGTTTTGATTTTATCGACAATATTTTCAGCCACAATACGACCTATGACTCCCGAAGGCATTCCGGTCCGTGGTGGTGTCGGGTTTATCTGCGTTCCATTCTTGCTTTTCATTGGTTTCGACATAGCGTGAGGAGGAGCAAATGCAATTCCTGCAGCATACACATTGTCGTACAATGGTGACTTATATATTGAAGGCCAGTCTGACGCCTTCCATTCTTCGTAAGCCTTTGGTGTGTAATCGGCATCGACTATCATCATGCCATTTGCCACAAAAATATCGGAAGTAATATCTTCGTCCTGTTTGTTATACGCTTTCATGCCAGCTCCAGCGAAACTAGGAATAAGCATGGCAAAATCAAACTCTCTGCTGTGATATTCACCATCCAGCGTTTCGTAATGCACTAATCCTTCTTCCACTTTATTGACTCCAGCACCTGTAATCCAGTTGATATTATATTCTTTGAAAATTGATTCGGCAAAGATTTTAGTTGGCGTAATATATCCTCCACGCTTTACATACGCTCCACCCATCCCAAAGTCACCTAATTCATATTCGTTGGAAATCCAGGTAAGCTCAGCTAAATGATTTAATTTTCGTTTGTTTATTTCAAAAGCGATATTCAGTGAATATTCAAACGCAGCTCCCTGACAGGTTGCTAACGGGTGACCGGTTCCGATCAGAATCCGTTGCTTTTCGCCTGCTTCCATTTTCTTGAAACACTTTTGTAGATTTTCCCATGCGTGCGTTGCATGTTGATACGTACATACTGAAGAGCTAAATTTGTCAGGTCCGAGACCTTCGGTAGCGGCAAAATTTAGTTTTGGTCCGGTAGCATTAATCAGGTAATCATATTCCACATTCTCTTCTTTATCTTTCAACTCGCCGGTGACATATTTTATAGTCACATAGCCTTTGCTTGATATTTTGTCACCATTGGGATGAATTGAAACAGCCATTGCCTGACGGTACATTATTCCGGTGCGTTTATATACAGGAGAAAGCTCAAACTTAACCTGTTCGGGGGTCATTAATCCCATTCCTACCCAAATATTGGATGGAACCCATTGATAATTACTGTTAGGACTAATCACTTCGACTTCATGATTCTTTCCCAGTTTTCTTTTGGCGATTAAAGCGGCTGTGTGTCCGGAGATGCCAGCTCCCAGAATAAGAACTTTTGACATAGGTGTTGATATAAATATATTGAACTAATTTCAGAAAACAAAGCCCTACAAAGCTAAATTATTATTCTGGATAAATTCAAGGAAAATATGAGCACTTTTCAATTCGTGATGAATATCACAATTTTAGTTGGTTCTCGTCACTTCAAGGTTGAATATATGGCAAGTACAAATGAAGATAGATATTAAAGAGCGACATTTGTAATCGTTTATTTATCAGTCGAATCTGAGTCTGTTAACTTGAGTTTTCAGAATGTTATATAATCGGTTTTTATCCTGAAAATAATTATCAGTAGAAATAAAAATAAAAAATATCAGTGATATTATAATAATTTAAATGGTGATACTATTGTAATTCAAAATAATTCATTTATCTTTGCAGCGTCATTCAGAAAACAATATAAAATATGATTCGTTATGATTACTGAAGCAATAAATGTACGATACTCCGAATTAAGCGAAAGCGCTTGTTGTTTATCATGTGGTGGTGCTATAAATTATGCCAAACCGCAACAGGGAGAAATTTGTGTGGATTTGGGCAGCGGTCGTGGTAACGACGTATTAAGGATGGCTGAAGAAGTTGGGGAAGACGGACATTCTTATGGAATTGACATTTCGGAAGGGATGATTGCCAAAGCCAAAGCCAATATTGCCAAATTTGAAGTAGCAAATGCTACGATTGTAAAAGCTGAACTTGAAGAGTTGCCTTTTGAAAATAACAGTACTGATTTAGTGATATCCAACTGCACTATCAACCATAGTTCTGACAAACAATCCGTTTGGAATGAAGTTTATCGCATACTTAAAGAAGGTGGTCGTTTTGTGGTAAGTGATATTTACGCGCTAAAAGATATTGCCGAAGAATATAAGAATGATCCTGTGGCTGTGGCTGAATGTTGGGCTGGTGCCGAAACGAAGGATAAATACCTGCAAATTCTGAAAAAAGCAGGATTTCATGAAATTACAGTTTTGGAAGAATCTGCACCTTACGAGAAAGGTCAGGCAATTGTTTCGAGCTTTACAATTTCAGGATTTAAAACAAAATCAAACAAGTTATCTGAACCAAATCATTGCTGGAATGCCTGATTTAGTGGAGGAAATAAAATAATTCATTTCTTTTTTATTCATTTTAAATTTGCAAGTATGAAAAGTGTAGTGAAGAAAAGTTGCTGTTCGAGCAACAAATCAGAGTCGAAAGTAGCACAATGTTGTGCTAAAGTATCGATTATTGTAGTCGGTTGTCATGACTAAGCTATAAAAACAACCCCTAACCCCTAAAGGGGAATAATATCTCCTTTAGGGTTAGGTTTTTATAATGTTTAAGATTAATAATAATGAAAGATAGCTCAAAACAATTCGAATATATAGCACCAAGGCTCTCTTCAGAGCTTGTGGGTCATATTTCTAAACATAATATTATCACACCCATAGCCGACTCTGAAAATTTCTTCATTGTCAATCCATTAAGTAAATCGGCTGATATCATCTCAACTAATGAAGTCAAAATGTTGGAACAACAACTTGATCCAAGCGGTGAGTTTACACAAAAAGGCTATCTGACTGACGAGGCAAAGGAAAAACGTGCTTTCAAACTGGCTTATCTTGACTTCACTGAGAAACGTGAAGAAGATGAAGTCCAGTTATTTTTTGTACCTAATTATTCCTGCAATTTTGCCTGTTCATATTGTTATCAGGAAGGTTATAATCCGGTTCAAAAAGTGGTAAACAATGAAGTTGTTGATGCATTTTTCAATTATATCAATACAGAGTTTGCCGGACGGAGGAAATATATTACTGTTTTTGGTGGTGAGCCGCTTTTGCCGGGCGATCATCAACGCAATATGATTGCACATTTATTGGGCAAAGCCAACGAAGCCAAACTGGATGTTGCTTTTGTGACAAACGGTTATACGTTGGCTTCGTATGTAGATATGTTGAAAACAGCCAGTATTCGTGAAGTACAAGTTACGCTGGATGGCACGCAGGAAGTCCATGATGGCCGTCGATACCTGAAAGGGAAACAACCTACTTTTGATAAAATTGTAGAAGGAATTGACGCTTGCCTTGCAGCCGGAATCAATATAAACCTGCGCATGGTGATTGATAAAGAGAATATAGAAAATCTGGCCGGACTTTCGCGCTTTGCTATTGATAAAGGCTGGACTTCATTTCCGCTGTTTAAAACTCAAATCGGCAGAAATTATGAACTGCATTTTTGCAACAGCACACCTGAGAAACTTTTCGACCGTGCCACGCTGTATCAGCATTTATATGATTTGTTGAAAAAACATCCGTATATAGCTGAATTTTACAAACCGGCTTTCTCCATTGCCAAATATATTTCGGAACACGAAGAATTGCCAATGGCATTGTTTGATTCATGTCCCGCTTGTAAAACCGAATGGGCATTTGACTTTACAGGAACAATTTATTCCTGCACTGCCACGGTTGGGAATAAAGGCGACGAACTTGGTACTTTTTATCCTGAAATTACAAAAAATGAATCGGCCATAGAAAGTTGGCAGAACCGCGATATTACAACTATAGAAGAATGTAAAACCTGCTCTGTGGGGTTGGCTTGTGGTGGTGGATGCGCTTCGGTGGCCAAAAATAAGAATGGACATCCTAATTCACCCGATTGCCGTCCGGTAAAAGAATTATTATCGTTGGGAGCGGCGTATTACTTAATCCAAGCCCCCTAACCCCCTAAAGGGGAAATTCAAGAGTGCGGTTTGGAGTTTTTACTCGCCTAAACATGAACATGAATAATATTAAATCAATAACAATACTAATATCAAGTCCCTCCTGTGGAGGGATTTAGGGAGGCTTTAATGAAAGAAATTAATGCAGTAGATTTTGAAAAAGAAGTTTTGAACGGAGGAAAAGTTGTTATTGATTTTTACTCTACCGAATGTGCGCCCTGTGAAGCACTGGCACCAAAATTTGATGCAATGGCTGAATTGTATGGAGAAAAAATTAAATTCTTGAAGATTTTCCGTCAGGGAAACCGTGAATTGGCAACAGAATTAGGAGTAAGTTCGTCCCCAACCTTGTTGTTCTTTGAAAATGGAAAGCAAGTTAGCGGTTCCATAAACGGTGGAATCAAGAAATCGGAAATTAGGGAACGATTGGATGCCATGTTGACCTCGGAAGAAATTACAGCTATTAAAGCCAACCAAAAGCCAATTGTTTCAGAATATGATGTGGCTATTTTAGGTGGCGGACCTGCCGGACTGACAGCCGGACTTTATTTGGGACAAGCCAAAATTAAAACAGTTTTGATTGACCCGGCACTTCCAGGCGGCTATATGGGTATTACCCATCAGGTTTCCAATTATCCGGGATTTACGGAAGCACAACCGGGTTTTATGTTGGCACACTACATGAGCGAACAAGCCAAACAAACGGGTATTGATTTTAAAGTGGCTGTAGATATTACTTCGGTGGATTTATTGAAAAAAAAAATTGTGATTGATGAGTTAGAAACCATTCGTGCCAAGAAAATCATTATTGCCACCGGTACAACTCCAAACACAATGAATGCTCCCGGCGAAAGCGAATTCAAAGGAAAAGGAATTTCGTATTGTGCTACCTGCGATGCGAAGTATTTTGTGGATAAAGAAGTAACCGTTATTGGTGGTGGAAATTCGGCGGTAGAAGAAGCTTTGTTCATTACCAAGTTTGCAAGCAAAGTAACAATGATTCATCAGTTTGACAAGCTGACAGCCAACCAGACTGCTATTGAACAATTGCAGGATAATGAAAAAATAACCGTGATGTACGAACATGAACCACGAGGATTTGAGAAACGTGGAAACATAATGATTACAACTATTGAGGACTTGAAAACCAAAGAAGTAAAAGAACTTGAATCGGATGGCGTTTTCGTATTTATTGGTTTTAAATCCAATGTATCGGACTTGGGCGAAACGCTTCCTGACATGAATAATTGGGGATATATTCTTACCGACGAAGACATGAAAACAAGTATTCCCGATGTATTTGCCATTGGCGATATTATCAGCAAAAAATACCGCCAGATTACCACGGCTGTGGCCGATGGAACCATTGCGGCAATAACGATATCGAAAGAATTATAAAAAACCAAACTTTTTCCAAAGTTTCAAACTTTGGAAAAGTTTGAAATAAATTTAAAAACAATTTAAGAATTAAAGAGTATGAAAACAAATGTAGGAATGATTGACAGAGTTATCCGTATTATGGTTGCTTTGATTTTTGTAGGATTGTATTTTACAAATGTAGTTAGTGGAACATTAGGAATTGTATTGCTGGTTTTGGCTGGAGTATTTACACTGACAGCATTAGTGGGCTTTTGTCCGTTGTATTGGCCTTTCGGCATTAATACCTGGAGTAAGAAGAAATAATTCAGCTTTAAAACAACAGATTTATGAAACTGAAAATTTTATTCCCAATATTCGTATTGATGTTGGCTTCATTCACTAGTGTATCAGCTCAGCGGATGCAGCTTAGTTCTCCCGAGATAAAGGAGGTTTTGAAAAAGAACAAAGCTATTGTCATACTGGATGTAAGAACAGCTGAAGAGTTTGCTATGGGGCACTTAAAAGGTGCTCAAAATATTGATATACGTCAGAATGATGCTTTCAGCAAATTAGACAAGCTTAATCATAATGCTAAATATCTTGTTTATTGCCGTACTAATCACCGCAGTGGTATGGCAGTGGATTATATGATGCAGAAAGGGTTCAAAAACGTATATCAACTGATGGACGGTTTTCCCGGTTGGGCAGCAAATAATTTTGCTTACGAAAAATAATAAACAATTGCCTTTTCCAAAGTTTCTATACTTTGGAAAAGGTCAAAAGTAAAAACAGCCAAATGGAAAAACAAAAAGAGCTTTATTCAGAAAGCGATTTAAAACTGATGCGTGCTGCTGAGGATTCCCTGCTAATGGGAAAAAACCGGGTGGAAGAATTGAAGCTATTTGCTCAAAATTCAGGAGTAAAACGCATTGGCATTGCACATTGTGTTGGTATGACTCGCGAAGCGCAGGAATTAAAAGCTCGATTTGCTGATAAATTTGAAGTTTACACGGTAGATTGCAAATATGCTAAAATTAAAGGCTCTGAACTTCTGAATGTTGAAACGGTGAAAGGTACCTCCTGCAATCCTGCTGGTCAGGCTGATTATCTGGCTCAGAACGAAACGGATCTGAATATATCATTCGGACTTTGTGTAGGGCATGATATACTGTTCAATATGAAATCGAAAGCTCCTACCACAACCTTGGTGGTGAAAGATCGGGAACATAAACATAATCCGTATCAGGAATTCGTGAAGTAATTATTTTAAAATTGAATCATTATGCAAACAGCATTCATCATCATTGGCAGTATTATTTTGGGATTTTTAATTTTGAATGTCTATACCCGAATCAAAATGAAGAGTCTTCCAAAAGTGGCAGATCATGCTAATATTATGACATTGACCGATACTAACTTTCAGCAACAAACAAAGAATAAAGTTGTGTTGGTTGATTTTTGGGCAGAATGGTGTGCACCATGTAAAATGATGGCACCCGTGCTAAATGACCTGGCAGATGAACTAAGCGGAAACTCTCATGTTGGAAAACTAAATATTGAGCAATATCAGTCAATGGCACAAAAGTTTAATGTACGAAGTATTCCCACGCTTATTCTTTTCAAAAACGGAAAAGAACTGAAGCGTTTCGTAGGAATCAAACAAAAGGATTTTTTATTGAAAGAAATCAACTCAATCACTATATAAATGAAAATCAAAATGAAAAAACTAATATTTGCCAGCATGATGCTGGTTGTATTATTCACCGCTTGTACTGGAAAAAAACAAGAGAGTAAGATTGACGAAAAACAACAAAGCGAGAAAATCGTGGCTCCGATTCATCTTACTAAAGCTGAATTTTTATCTAAAGTTGCCAATTTCCAGACAAATCCAACTGAATGGAAATACCTTGGCGATAAACCCTGTATTATCGATTTTTACGCTACCTGGTGTGGACCCTGTAAAACGATAGCACCTATTATTGAAGACCTGGCAAAAGAATATGATGGTCAGATTTACGTTTACAAAGTAGATGTTGATGCAGAACCTGAAATAGCCGCTGCTTATGGCATTCAAAGTATCCCAACTCTGTTCTTTTGTCCAATGAGTGGAACTCCACAAATGTCACAAGGTGCCATGCAAAAAGAAGATTTCAAAAAAATGATAACCGAAGTTTTGGTTCAGAAATAAACTTTTAGTTGAATGTAAAGTGTCAGATAATCAAGATAAAGTATTGAATTTATAATAATAATCACAATGAATATTTTTTTAAAGAAGCATATTTTAAAAATCATTGGAATACTCGTTGGGGGTGTTGCCGGATTTTTATATTATCATTTCGTTGGTTGTGCCAGTGGAACTTGCCCGATAACATCAAACCCTTATATAACAGTTTTATACGGATCATTACTTGGATATTTATTACTAGATATGTTTAAAAAGAAAGAACATGGAACAAATTAAGAATTACTTTAAAAGTTGGAGGCCTACCCGTATTTTCAGGCTCGTTTTAGCCGGAATTTTGGGTATTGCCTATTACTACAATCGCGAATCTTTCTATCTTTTTGGAGCAATAATTCTGGGTTTACAGGCCGTGTTTAATATCAGTTGCCCGGGAGGAAGTTGCGAAACACCCATTCGTAAAGATGATAAAGCCATAATTAAAACAGAAAAATACGAACCAACAAAATAAAATCATGTATAGCACATTTATCCTATCAAAATCGCACTGCATGACCTGCACGAACAAAACCCTAAAAAGTTTGGGAACTTTACGAGGCGTTTTTGGCGCTGAGATAGATCAGATTGATGGCAAAGTGTTGGTGTCTCACACCGACGAAGTCAGCAGAAAAGAAATAGCAGAAATGCTTCTAACGATGGGTTATCCTGAATTTGAAAACGAACAGGAAATTGAATCCGACGAACCATCTATCTGGGGATGTGCTTTATAAAGAGCAAAGAACAAAGAATAAAGAACAAAGACGTTTAATTATAAGTATCCATCAAAATTCACAAATCTGGCATCTTGGTTCTTGACTTTTGGTTCTTAAATCAAAATAAAACAATATGAAGAAATCAATTTTTGCAGCTATATTGCTTGCATTCAAACTTTTGGCATTTGCCGGGGAAAATAAAGAAAACAAAACAGTATATAACGAACAACAAAAAACAGAGAAAAAATGGGAACAATTCATTTAACTAAAGCCGAATTTTTATCAAAAGTAGCCAATTTCGAAGCCAATCCAACTGAATGGAAATACCTGGGAGATAAACCTTGTATTATTGACTTTTATGCTGCATGGTGTGGACCTTGTAAAGTGGTTGCACCTATATTGGAAGATCTTGCTAAAGAATATGAAGGACAGATTTACATTTACAAAGTAGATACGGAAGCCGAACAGGAATTGGCGGGTGCTTTTGGAATCCGCAGTATTCCATCTATCCTTTTTTGCCCGATGAATGCTGCACCTCAAATGGCACAGGGAGCTTTGCCTAAAGATTCTTTCAAGAAAGCCATAGTTGAAGTCTTGTTGAAGAAATAAGGATGGATAAGCACACAGCAGTAATAATTGAAATGTATTATACACTCACTTGCCCGAACTGTAAAATACTGCAGCGAATCCTTGATGAAGTATTGCCCACATTTAGCGATAAGTTTGTGCTGAAAAAAACCATGGCCAATGCACCGTTGGGAATGATTAAATCGATGAAGTTGGGGATTAACACAGTACCAACCCTTTTGATAAATAACGAAATAGCATTTAAACAAGTGCCTACTAAACAAGAACTACTAAACAAACTAAATAAGTACTAAGATGGAAGAAAAGAAGAAATTACGTTGTCCGCTCGGAGTTCCCGGAGGAATTTTTGCGACCTTAATTGGTTTAACGGGAATTGTATTAAACAGTGTACATTTTAATTTATCAGGATTACTGGTTTCAATTGCTCTGTTTCTAATGGGAGCACCTTTTGTTCGTGTAACTATGATGGTACATTCGGCCAATGATCGGTTGGATGAGTTGGAACGTAAATTGGAAGAAAAGAATTAAAATCAGATTGTTGTGTTCGATTTTTAAAAGCTGTCAGATACAATTCTGATAGCTTTTTTTGTATAATATAGACCAGAAAAATAAAGAGTTTATTTGCGAGCAGTTACTATAAATACTTAATCTCAGGGCTTAAAATTAAGTTAGCAGTAATTTGTTCATTTTTCACTGATAAATTCATTTCATTCGCTGATTTCTATAATAATTTCAGAAAATTCGGTACTTACTTTGTGCTGAATATTAGAAATTATTAATGGTAAAAAATTGATTGTTATGAAAACTACTGAAAACTTTATTGCGTTAGGAGGATGTCATGTGGGTGGTTATGGGGCTTTAAGAGAACCTTCTTTCATTGATATCATTCAAAATAACACAAAAACAATATGCGTTTATAAAAAAGCACTTTTTCAATTGAAAAATATCGAAAATTTAAAGAATATACTTGAAGAATATCCAACTGATTTAGTTGTGTTACAATTAGGAAATCATGAATTTCATCCATCGTTGGATTTCAGGAAGTACCTTAATAAAAAAAATAAAATCAAGAATCAATCCTTTGAAGATATCAATCCGTTATCAGATAATAATCATGATTTCTACGAAGGGCAAGGCTTACTATACAGAGATATTATATACCTGACAAAAACTCTGTTAACTCCTCTGTATTGGTATTTTATTGAACGTCGTAACAACAAATACTTTATTAAACTACAGAATATGATAAAAGAAAATTATAAAATAGACTTTGTTATAATTACTCCACTGCCACTATATCATTCAGCTAACAACTTAATTAGAAAGAAAGCTATTACTAAGTTTGAACATTATTTTTTAAATTTGCCCAATGTCATATTCGTCAATTCATTTGAAGATTTTCCTTTTGATAAAGAAATGTATTACAATCCGGCACATTTAAGTGCAAAAGGGCATAACTTTTTAGGTGATAAGGTTTCGTTATTAATAAAGGAGCATTATAGGAATGCTGTATGATAAAACCAACAGAACCTTTCTGATGCATTTTTAAAAGATATTGAGCAGTATACCCATTAATTGAGCTTTAGTATGTACACCGGCTTGTTTGTGTTTTATTTCTCCATTCTTGAAAATCATTAAAGTAGGCACACTTTGTATCTGGTAACGGCTTGCTATCATCGGGTTTTGATCCACATCAATCTTTATTACTTTAATGCGTTCGCCCAGTTCTTCGGCTACTTGTTTTAGAATGGGCGATTGTGTTTTACACGGTCCACACCAAACGGCATGAAAATCTACTATAACCGGTCGGTTTTCATTGATTATTGAATCAAAATTTCCTTTCATAATTTAAAACTTATTGTGTTTTTTAATTTCAAACAACTCAAATTCTAATACAGAAAATAGATAAACGCCAAACTGATAAGAGCTATGAAAAACCATAGCGTAACTCCCAACACAAGTGGTTTTATACCAACAGATTTGATGGTTGACCTTGACAAACCTCCTCCGATAAAGAAAAGTGTAAGCGTAAGACTTTGTCGGGAAACGGATACAATATCGTGTGAAATAGCTTTTGGAATATTCAAATAGGTATTCAACACCATGGCAAGTATGAAAAACAGAATGAACCACGGTATCGTAATTTTATCGCCTTTCGATTTGAAATAAAACGAAGTAAAGACAGACAGTGGAATAATCCATAAAGCCCGGGTGAGTTTTACGGTGGTAGCTACTTTCAGCGCTTCTTCGCCAAAAGTGGCTCCTGCTCCAACAACAGAACTCGTATCGTGAATGGCAATGGCTGCCCACAACCCGAATTGATGTTGAGTAAGATTCAGCCAATGTCCTAACACCGGAAACAGAAACAATGCAACGGCATTCAGTACAAAAATAGTAGCCAATGAAACCGACATCTCACTCTCGTTGGCTTTGGCAATAGGACCAACAGCTGCAATGGCGCTTCCACCGCAAATGGCCGTTCCCGAAGCAATTAAGTAAGAAGGTACTTTTCCGATATTGAGCCATTTTCCCACCAGTATTCCGATGATCATGACACTAACCACTGAAAACAGGGTGAATAGCATACCGTCTGAACCGGCTTTCACCGAGTCGAGTAAATTCATGCCAAAACCCAAACCCACCACGGATATTTGCAGCAAATATTTCGATGCTTTTTTATTGAATTTAGGAAAGGGAGAACCCAGCGTCAGAGCAAATAGCAATCCTAAAAACAAAGCAAGCGGTGCTGTGACATAAGGAGTCAGACAGAGAAATGCAAGAATCAGATAAACGATTCCTGTAAATTGTTTTGAGGAAACAGAATTGCCCATAACTCACTGATTTTAATTATGACTGCAAACATGCCCCTCCTCATGCCCGTGTGAAGCACAATTTGATCCGCCATCCTGAATTTTCCCGGCCAGATAATCATCCACCAATTGCTGTACATCGCCTTTGCAGTTGCGAATAACCTGAATGTTTTGCGAAGCTAGTTTATTGATTGCTCCATCGCCAATTCCACCGGCAAGCATAATTTTCACACCCAGTTCAGCCAAATCGTAAGCAATGTTTGACTTACATCCGCAACCTTGTGGCGATTTAAGAATCGTTTCCGCTGTTATTTCATTGTTGTCGGAAACAGTAAAAATGCTGTAAAATTCACAATGTCCGAAATGGGAATCAATTTGCTTATTTTCCTTTGTTGGTACTGCAATTTTCATATTAATTTTCTCCTTTTCTACAAGCGTTTGGCAATAAGCATAAATTGCTCGTAACTCGTTGTTTTTTCGTCGGTAACACGGGTTATTGTATTGTATATTTTTACTAACTTCACTTCAAAACCAGCTTGAACGAATTGTTTTGACAAAATACTCGTATCAAAACCACAATAGGGAATCGGTTCAAAATTGTGAAACGAACCATCTTCTGTAACCAAATCGCCTACAACTACCCATGCACCCGGTTTTGTAATAGTAGCTAACTGTTCCAGCGTTTTTTCCACATCAGTGAGATGATGAAATGCCATGGCCGAAAATACAAAATCAATATCTTGCTTTTTGTAATCAAAAACTTCGCCATGCAGTATTTCTACTTTACTGCTTTCATTCAATTTCTCTTTTAATACTCCCAGCATAGCTTCAGAAGTATCTACCATAACAACCTTCGCAACTAAGGGCTCAACATTAAGTCCCACTAAACCAGTTCCTGCACCAATTTCCATCGCTTTCCAACTCTGCAATGGATTGACATTGAACAGCATTTCACTCAGAAATTTCTGAGTCATTTTAATCTTATCGGGACTATCCCATTGGGCTGCTTTTGCTTTAAAATTATCGTTCATACTATAGTTTTTTGAATTAGTTTAAATTTAATTTGAAAATGTGCTGATTTGAAAATTTGAAAATGAAATGTATCAATCAGTTTAATATTTCTTGATTTTTTATTCTTTATTTATAGGCGTCAGCTCATCAACGCAAAATGTTTTACAGTCCTTACAACGCACATGATTCTCCAAACCGCCAATTAGTTTAAAACAGCGTTTACATCGAAACCATTGTTTTTCAAACTGTACATTTCCACCTTCAATCACAATCATTTTTCCTTCTACCAGAGCTTGAGCAATGGTTTTGCGGGCTTGTTCGTAAATGCGTGTCAGCGTGGGACGTGATACATTCATTTGCTCCGCTGCCTGATCCTGATTCATCCCCTCATAATCGAGCAGACGAATACTTTCATATTCATCATATTGCAATGAAACCGAACTAACCGGGTGGCGTGGAATGCCATAAGGTTTAAAACCCAGCATAAGTGGAGGATTGCAAATCTTACGGTCTTGTTTGGGTCGTGGCACAGGGATTGAATAAGAGTTGAGCGTACAAAGATAACAATAGTTATGAACTTATGTTCATTATAATTGAATATTATTCCATTTGGAACTTATTCTTTGCAGAGCCTAAGAATAAATTGAGTAATGACTGAAGCACATAGAGTCAAATCAAAAACTCCCTCAGACATGACTTTAGCTTAATTATGCTTAACTGACACTCCTACAAAGTTGACTGTATTTCACTCAGTCATCACTGTAGCACTTTCAGTCATGACTGTAGAATCGCTAAAGTTATCAGTCAGGCAATAAGTCATGACCAACGATCTACTAAACAACCGTAATGTTATCTAAAAGTTGACCGATAATCTGCCGGTTCACTTACCGGAAGTGACAGCTTT
>JBAWXD010000021.1:0-29765 GCA_037144275.1 Paludibacter sp.
CTTCCATACAATCATCGAGCGACTGATAGGGACTGTGAGGCGGATTCATACTGACAACCAGAAAAAATGGTTTGCTTTTGTCGCGAACGGATGTCAGGTATTCAATGGCTTTATCGGCTTCATGTTTTGGCGACCATTCTTTGGGGTCGTGCCTGTTGCCATCCGAGTCCCAATAATGCGGATTTTTATGTTCGTCGAAGGTGCCGTAGGAATACCAAAAGTTAAATCCATGACGACGTTCTTTTGGGGTGTAAGCATCCCACGCCGGATCTCTATCATCAACATATTTTCCGGGATGTTGAGGATCGTTTGGAGTTGGATAATCGAGATGATACTTACCAATATAACCACAATCGTAACCATTCCGACTAAACACATCACTAATAGTGGTTATATCTGTCCGCAAATTACTTACCGGACGTTTTTCGAGACAATTAAGTGTTACTCCATTGGCATCGGGGTACAATCCGGTAAACAACATAGCACGATGAGGACTGCTGAGCGGACAATTGCTCTGAGCAGAAGAAAGTACCACTGCTTCACGTGCAAATTTGTCGATTTGCGGGGTATGTGTAGGGTCGGCTTTGAAATTTACATAGGTTTTAAATGCGTCATCGTTCCAGAAATTAAGGGCACAATTGCGGAATTGATCTGGAAAGACGTAAATCACATTTGGATGAAGGGTTGTTTGAGCTATCAGAGCCGAAACTGCTGTTAATCCTAGTAAGGTAGGGAATACATTGGTTGTGGTTTTCATTTTATAATATATTTACATGTGCAAAAATACAATTAATAAGACGGTTCGAGTCCTAAAATCTGACGAAAAAAGGGATAATTTTGTTCAAATAAACATACAACTTATCCAATTCCAATTCATAAGGGAAGTATAAGGGGACTATATATAAAGTAAGATTGAAGTATTATGGAAAAAAGGCAGAGCTTACAACCAGTTTCAATAAAAAAATAAAAGGTGAAACAACTTATGATTCAACTTCCTCTCCGTCAGTTTCTTCGGCAGTTTCTTCGGCTTTTCTGAAATTCGAAGGAGTCACACTAAATTGTTCCTTGAAACATTTGGCAAAATACTTGGGTGAGCTGAATCCGAGCATATACGTGATGTCGGAAATATTGTATTCGGGATTATTGTTGAGTAAAGAAGCTGCCTTTTTCATTTTCACAGTCATGATAAAATCGTTGGGAGTTTGGCCGGTTATACCTTTTATTTTGCTGAAAAGTTTGGTGCGTCCCAAAGCCATTTCGCTTGAGAATAAGGGCACATCAAATTCACTGTTATCAATATGTTTTTCGATAACAGCCTGTGCTTTTTCCAAAAACTCTCGATCCAGGTTGTTGGTGGCAATGAGTCGTGGTGTGAAATCTGTTTGGCGACTAAACTTTTCCTGCAGCAACTTCCGTCCGTTTACTAAGTTATTACAACGGGTAATAAGTGTTTTCACATTAAATGGCTTGGTAATATAATCGTCGGCACCAAGTCGCAGGCCTTCAATATTATATTCCACTGCCGTTTGAGCAGTGAGTAAAACCACAGGAATATGACAAACTGCAAAATTATTTTTGATTTTGGAACACATTTCACTACCCGACATGATCGGCATCATCAAATCACTTAACACAATATCCGGTTGATGCTCAATGGTCAAATCCAGCCCTTCCTGACCATTAGCAGCGGTATAAATGGTGTAAATGGGTTCAAATATATTCTTCAGCATAGCCCTTAATTCGTCATTATCTTCTACAATTAGCATCGAATATTGTGGCAGACTATCCTTCACCTGAGCACTAATCACTTCCTGCATAAAATCGTTATCAACTTCATTTATCAGATTCAGACAAGTGCTATCAGCATCTTCATATTCAACTTTTTCATCCTCTTTAAAATGCATAGCTCCTTTTTTCAAAATCACAGTAAAGCAACTGCCCACATTTTTCTGACTTTCCACCTGAATTTCGGCAGAGTGTAATTCCAGAATATTTTTGGTCAATGCTAGTCCAATTCCCGTTCCGGGAACCATATTACTGATTTGTAGTCCATTTTCAGCCTGATAAAAACGGTCGAAAATTTTATCGAGTGCATCACCTCCAATACCTATTCCACTATCGGTTATGCGAATATACACTTGTTCCGAAGTCTGATTCATCGATATAGTGATGGTTCCATCTTTGGGTGTGAATTTAAAGGCATTGGAAATCAGGTTATAGAATACTTTTTGCATTTGGGCAGGGTCAATCCACACCATAATTTTCTCATCTTTGCAATCGAAATTTATTTTGATCTGGCGATAGTTCGCATATTCGACAAATGAAAGGTAAATTTCATAGGAAAACTTAACTAAATCGACTTGCGAAGCTTTAATATTCAAATGACCCTGCTCGCTTTTACGAAACTCTAGCAATTCGTTAATCAAGCTACTCATATTGTGCGTATTACGCTTTATATTCAAAATACGGTTGTATATAGATGGTTGAACATTGTGCATTTGAAGCAGCATATCCACCTGACCCGAAATAAGAGTCAGGGGTGTGCGGAACTCATGCGAAATATTGGTAAAAAAGCGGAGTTTTGACTGATTAACTTCCTCCATATGTTCCTTTTCTTTTTTCTCATAAGTCAGGGATGTTTCGAGCAAAAGGCGTGAACGACTAAAAACAATATATCGCCACACAATAAAGAGAATAAGTAAGATATAGAATAGAATAGCATACCAGTCCAAATAAAAAGGCGGATAAACATGAATGTTCAAGTCTGTTGAAGTTATCATCGTACCATCAATAGGTGAAATTGCCTGAACCACCAGTTTATATTTCCCTGAACCCAGATTCATGAAGTTCAGTTTAGTTATCCCCTGTGGAAGCTCGGTCCATGCATCTGAAAACCCTTCGAGTCGATACCTGAAAACGGGTTGATTGGCCGGAATATAATTGTTGGATGCAAACTCGATAGTCAACATAGTTTGTTTGTGGTTCAACTCAATTTCCCGCGAAAAAGGCAATGAACTTTGGAGAATTCGTGTTTCATCGTTTGGGGAGACTAATTTGTTGTTTATCCACAAGTTGACCAGGTTAAGGTTGAATCGGCGATGAGGAACTGACAGGTTTTCTTCGTTAAAAGACACCATTCCGTTCATTCCAGCTAAATAAATTTCGCCTTTGCTGGTCAGGCACATTCCTCCACTATAAAGCGAATTCAAAGGTAGCCCGTTTTCCGTACTAAAATTATGTATCTTGTTGTTTTCTACATCGAGCATCGAAAATCCATTTGTGCTAGAAATTATCAGATATCCCAACCGCGATTCAAGCATATTGCTGACAAAATCGTTTTTCAATCCAAGATGTTTTGTGTTGTATCGTACAAAATTATTTGTTTTTGGTTTATACTGATTTATTCCACCCCCGCTGGTAGCAATCCAAATTCTGTTTTTACTGTCGAGAAGAATTTTGGACACATTATTGTTGCTTAAGCTGCTAGTGTCTTTTGAATTGTAAAAGAACGAACTAATTTTTTTGGTTTTTAAGTTGTATTTGTAAACGCCATTAAAACTTGCAATCCAAAGATTATCAGTGTTGTCTGTTTTTGCATCCTGAATAAAACTGACTGTTTTATGTACTTTTTCAGAAAACAAACTGAACTGTCTTGTCTTTCTGTCGAATAAAAACAGACCATTGTGTGTTCCAATCAATAAATTTCCCTGATAAGGCTGAATAGAACTCAGTATATTTGTTTGTTGCCATTCTGGTTTTAAATTTTTATATTGTAAAAACCGAAATGTTTTAGTATTCAATACACATAATCCACCCAGGTGAGTTCCAATCCAGAGCTCGTTTGTTTGTCTGTCAAAATAGGCAGCTTTGATGTTATCGGCAGTCAGACTGTTGCTGTTATTATCTTCGGTTTTAAAAATACGGTAAGTTTTGTTGTTGACATTATAGTAGATCAACCCATTACCTTCCGAACAAAGATATAGATTCCCGTTTTTGTCTTCAATTATGCTACTGATAATCGGAAATGGTTTGTTAAGCAATACCCCATTCTGCAGGTTATGAAACATATAGTAATTAATTTCGGGATTAAAGTAATTAATACCCCCAAAATACGTCCCCGCCCAGATTGTTCCCTGATTATCTTTCGTCAAGGCCCAAACCGATTCGTTCGATAACTGGCGGTTATTGTAGCCATCGGAGTCATAATGTTTAAAAATGCCGGTTTCGGGTGTCAACCGGTCTAGTCCTTTTTTAGTTCCAATCCAAATAAATCCGTTATTGTCTTCGCAAACAGCTCGAGTAAAATTCGAAGAAATTGATTTATCTGAATTTCTTGAATCGTGTCTGAAATTTAATATATTTCCACTTCGTTCTATCTTATATAATCCTTGTTCCCAGGTCGAAACCCAAATATTTTTTTTACTGTCCTCAAAAATATCTGAAACCTGGCTACAGTTGGGAATTACAATTCTGATTTTTTTATTCTGATCAATAACATATACTCCTGAAGAAATAGTTCCGACAAATATCCGTTGATCAACAGTATGCAGTATTTTTTTTATTGGCGAATTGCTCTGATTCACAACACAATACAATTCTTTTTTTCCGTCTTTATATGTATAAAGGGTATTATTTTCCGCAATCCACAAATTTTGAATACCATAAGCAATTCCATCTGTAAATTTGCGTTGAATACTACGCATCACAGCAGTTCGCAAATTGAATTCATTGATGCCATTTTGGGTATGAATAAATATATGACCGTTTTTATCCCCACAAACATGAAGAATCAGGTTTTCTCCCAATGAGTTAGAATCATTTGGTACAGGTCTGAAAACGTCCATTGCATTTCCATTATAACGGTTCAGCCCTTCGCGCGTGGCAAACCACATTGCACCAAGTTCGTCCTGGTAAATGCTTTGAACAGATAGTTGAGATAAACCCTGTTCGATTCCTATTTTAGAGAAGTAGATATCGTTCGCAGAGAAAGAATTGAGTGAATATAAAACACAAAAAACTACTGTTAATAACTTTCTGGAATTCATGCAATTAGTTGTTTTTAAGGGTATTAATGTAAAGTCAAACAAAAGTAATGAGATAAAAAATAGGAATGCAAATTTATAGATTATTTTTAGTCTTATTGCTTTGGTTGGTATAAATATGTACAAATATAGCATTAAATATTGTTCATGTGAATTATTTCGTCCGAAGGTGGCGAAATTAATGGTATTAAGATTAATTACAAATTTTCAAATACATGACATTTGTGAAGAATTTCCACACATATAGATTAAATTTAAAAGATTCTTTCTACTCATTTAACAATAAATTTTAGCCAAATTTGGCGTAAAACAAAAAACACCTACACAACTGAATGTGTAAGTATTTGATTGTTAGCGCTCTCCCTCTTGGACTTGAACCAAGGACCCTCTGATTAACAGTCAGATGCTCTAACCAACTGAGCTAAGGAAGAATTTGGTTATACATTTTTTTCAAATGCGTTGCAAAAGTAATAGGTTTTATTGAAATATGCAATATCTTTGCAGAAAAAACAAGGATTAAATTTATGAAAAAAATATTGGGAATGGGTAATGCCCTGACAGACATTTTATTGCAAATTGAAAATGATAGTATTTTGGCATCATTAAATTTACCGAAAGGTGGTATGCAGTTAATAAATACTGAACGCTCAGAGGAAATAAGTTTTGCAGTGAGTCAATATGACAAGATAATGGCGACGGGCGGATCGGCGTCGAATACGATAAATGGAATTACGAAACTCGGTTTGAATGCAGGTTTTGTAGGTAAAATTGGCAAAGATGATATTGGGTTGTTTTTTACGAATGATTCGGTGAATAATGGAGTTAACCCACATTTATTACTAAGCGAAACCCCATCAGGGCGCTGTATTGTGCTGGTTTCACCTGATAGCGAGCGCACACTTTGTACCTACCTGGGTGCTGCGTGCGAACTGGAAGCTTCTGATTTGAAACCCGAAATGTTTCAGGGTTATGATTTCTTTCATATCGAAGGTTATCTGGTTCAAAATCACGATTTGATTCGAACAGCGGTTAAAATGGCTAAAGAAGAAGGACTGAAAGTTTCTATTGATTTGGCAAGTTACAATGTGGTAGAAGCAAACCTTGATTTTCTTCATGAAATTGTAAAGGAATATGTTGATATTGTTTTTGCTAACGAAGAAGAAGCTCGGGCTTTCACCACTAAAGAACCTAAAGAAGCATTGATTCAAATTTCAAATCATTGCAACATTGCAGTGGTTAAAATTGGTAAAGAAGGTTCGTACATTAAATCAGGTGACAATCAGGTTCAAATTAAACCACGACTCGCCAAGGCTATTGACACTACCGGTGCAGGTGACTTGTATGCTGCAGGATTCTTATTCGGTCTGGCGAAGGATTACTCATTAGAAGTTTGTGGAAAAATAGGCTCATTAGTTTCAGGAAACGTTGTGGAAGTACTGGGAGCAAAAATGACTGACGAAGTATGGGAAGATATTCATGCAGAAATTCGGAAAATAGTTAACTAGTTTGAAAGTGATATGTTTATAAATCATTTGTTTCATACTGTTTTTTTGCTTAGTGTTTACTGCTGACTATTTACTGCTGTATATTTACTGCCAACTGATGTTCAAATCTCTCAGAATATATTTCGCCATAGTGCTTTCAATGATTTTTTGGTCTTTCTCGTTTATCTGGACCAGGGTGGCCATTCTCTCATTTCCGCCCATGACATTGATAACGCTACGATTAGTAGTGGCTTCAGTTCTGCTTTTTGGAGTTCTTAAACTTACAAAGCGTTTTCAGCCAATTCAACGAAAAGACCTTAAACTTTTTCTACTTTTGGCCTTGTTTGAACCTTTTCTCTATTATGTTGGCGAAACATTCGGCTTAACAATGTTAGAATCGACTCCTGCAGCAGTAATAATTTCTACTATTCCGCTTTTTGCTCCGGTATTTGCCTTTATTTTTCTGCGAGAACGTATTGGCTGGGCAACCATTTTAGGAATTGTGATATCGCTTATCGGAGTTTTTTTTGTGATTTACGATCATGGAAGTGGATTTAGTGCTAACCCGACTGGTGTAGCCTTGATGTTTATGGCTGTATTCTCGGCTATTTGTTATGCAACTATTTTGAAAAAAATACCGAGCAATTATAGTAGTATGAGTATCATTTTTTACCAGAGTTTGCTTGGTCTCATTTATTTTATCCCCACTTTTTTTCTGACTGATTTTTCTACAATCCAATCAGTCAAAGTAAGCAATCAGTCGCTACTTGCTTTAATGCTGCTGGCTATTTTCGCATCAGTTATAGCCTTTGTTTTATTTGCTGGCGCAGTACGTCAGGTAGGAGTCACACGTACCAATGTATTTGTAAACCTGATTCCGGTATTTACTGCAATTTTGTCATGGCTGATTTTGGGTGAGGTATTAACTGCCTGGAAATGGGCAGGAATAGCGGTGGTTGTTTTCGGGTTATTTGTAAGTCAATGGCACAATTATAAAAACAATAGAATTAGCACGGAAGATATTTTGTGAAAATTAAAAGTTTGGGAATAATAGACCTTAGACAATCCCATTATTTATTGTATGTCAATGAATTGTGGTATTTTCGATTCTGTTGATAATCACGATTCGAATAGCTATTTCGACCACAATCCCTCCCCCTTGATTTAAAATAGCAAATTAGCAATCTTACAACTCGTATTTGGTAGTTCATTTTTTTTAATAAAGCTGAACTCATTCAGATTACTTAAGAAGTAATTGATTCAGCTCTACGAATCCTTACAATATGGTTAATATAAGTTAACTATAAATCTATTTTTATTCCAAAAAACGTCTAAAATAAGGATTCTTTCTATTTTAAATTAATTAATTAATCATAAATACAGTACTATGTATTGCAAGGTACTATTATTTTCTTTTATATTTGCAGCGTGATTCAAAATTAGTCGGTAGTAAATAGTTGGTAGTCGGTATCAAAACTGAACTTTCAAACATTGATCTTTCAAACTTTCAAACTTATAATTAATGATTACACTTAAAGACATAAACAAGACCTACGACATGGGACAAGCTTCGTTACATGTGCTCAAAGGGATTGATTTGGAGATTAAAAAAGGCGAGTATGTTTCCATTATGGGTGCATCAGGATCGGGTAAGTCAACTTTGTTGAATATTCTGGGAATATTGGATAATTACGATACGGGAGATTATTATTTAAACGGCACATTAATAAAGAACTTATCCGAAAAACAAGCCGCTTTTTATCGAAATGAGATGATTGGTTTTGTTTTTCAGTCGTTTAACCTGATTAATTTCAAAAATGCATTGGAAAACGTGGCTTTACCGCTGTACTATAAAAATGTAAGTCGAAAAAAACGCAATATTATTGCTATGGAATACCTCGACCAAATGGGTATAAAGGATTGGGCGTATCATTTACCAAACGAAATGTCGGGTGGACAAAAACAACGTGTGGCCATTGCACGTGCTATTATTTCCAAACCTCAAATTCTACTTGCCGACGAACCTACAGGCGCTTTGGATAGCGTGACCACCGTGGAAATGATGAAAGTGTTGAGTGAATTGAATTCAAACGGACTAACAACTATAATAGTAACGCACGAAAAATCGGTAGCTGACGAAACCAAATCAATCATTCATATTAAAGATGGACTGATTGAAAATATTGAGAGAAAGTAATTTGATGTAATGATGTGATATTAAAAAGAATTTGATGATTTACTTATTCTTTTTTTATCAACTCTACAAACATATATTAGAATTACAATCAAATCAATAAATTATCACATTACCACATTAACTAATTAAAATATGTTTTCAATCAACACTTTACAGGAAATATTCGCAACGTTGAAGCACAATAAGATGCGGACAACTTTAACCGGAATGTCTGTTACCTGGGGAATTTTCATTCTGATTGTACTGCTAGGAGCCGGGAATGGATTGAAAAACGGCGTTACAAGCAACTTTAGTGAACGTGCTTCAAATCTGGTTCAGATGTGGTCGGGGACTTCTTCCCTACCCTACGACGGGCTGAAAGCTGATCGTCAGTTGCCATTTGCAGAAAGACAAATTTCGGATGTGAAAACTGAAATGAAAGAAACTGATAGACAAACCGGCGTAATTGACAAACAACAAACCTTTACCTATAACAATGAATATGGAAGTTATGGAATAAAAGGCGTAAATCCGACTTATAACGATATTTTTAAGTTGAAATTTTCGGATAATGGGGGACGGTTTATCAACGAACTGGATTTAAAGTCGAACAAAAAAGTTATAGTCATAGATAAAAAAATTGAAGATGTACTTTTTAAAGGTAAATCGTCGCTCGGGCAATATATTAAAGTTGGCAATATTATGTTTCAGGTTATTGGTGTAAATTCAAAAGCTGAGCGCTGGGGTGGTTCAAGTGGCTATATTCCTTTTACAACAGCACAGTTGATTTATAATCCTGATAAGAAATTCAACAACATGGCTTTTACTGTGAACGGATTGCAAACCACTGAAGCAAATAATCAGTTCAACGACAAACTGAAAGCCGAAATGGCTTCAAGTCTGCGTTTCGACCCCAAAGACCCACGAGCACTCTGGATTTGGAATGCACAGCGTGACTATATTGAAACCATTAAAATCTTTGGTGGAATTACACTTTTTGTTTCCATTATCGGAATTTTCACGCTGATTGCCGGAGTTGTTGGTGTTAGTAATATCATGCTGGTATCAGTAAAAGAACGGACTCGTGAAATAGGAATTCGTAAAGCCATTGGTGCCCCACCGGCTTCTATACTTCGCTCTATTGTTCTCGAATCCATTTTGATTACAACAGTTTTTGGATATATCGGTATGATGCTGGGAATCGGTCTGACAGAACTTATCAATTATTTTATGATTCAATCGGCTGCTCAAAGTGCTTCTGAAACGGGGATGTCGGTATTTAAAAATCCGACCGTTGAGCTTTCAATTGTTTTGATTTCGACAAGCATATTAATTCTTGCCGGAGTGATTGCCGGATATATGCCGGCCCGCAGAGCCGTTCGGATTAAGCCTATTGAGGCTATGAGAGAAGAATAGACAAATATTGAGTTATGTACGATTTACGATTGAACAAATGAATGATTTAAATAACATAGAAAATCCGAAAAAACCTACCAGAATACAAATTTGGCTGCGGGGAATTTTCGACATTAACCGTTGGCAGGAAATATGGTTTACCATAACGCACAATAAATCCAGAAGTTTCCTTACTGCTTTCGGTGTTTTTTGGGGAATGTTTATGCTGGTAGTTATGGTAGGTGCCGGTGTTGCACTTCAACGTGGAATGACGGCCAATATTGAAGGATTTGCAACCAACTCTTGCTTTTTCTGGACTGAATCAACTACTGAACCTTTTAAGGGATTTAAAAAAGGTCGTAACTGGAATATCGTAAATGAAGATTTGCCAATTTTGATTCGCAAAGTACCTGAACTACAATATATGGCACCGGTGTTGTTTGGTGGGAATTCTGCAAATAACACTTCCAGGAAAGACAAATCGGGAACTTTTAATATTAAAGGAAATTATCCTTCGTACAACAAAATAGTTGAAAGTAAAATGATTTTTGGTCGCTACATCAATGACATTGACATGACTGAAAGACGCAAAGTTTGTGTGATTGGCGAGCGTGTTTATGAAGTGCTTTTTGCTAAAGCGGAGAATCCGGTCGGAAAAAATATTCAAGTAAATGGAATCTATTTTCAGGTTATTGGAGTTGCGAGAAACAAATCAACCGTAAATATAGGTGGAAAAGCTGAAGAATCTGTAGTGTTGCCATTCAGCACCATGCAACAAGCCTTTAATCAGGGAAATAAAGTCCATTTTATTGCGGCAACTGCATTGCCGGGAATTAAAGTAAAAGTAATTCAGGATAAAATTTCTGAAGTGTTGAAATCTCAACATGACATAGCACCAACTGATAAAGCAGCAATGACGGCGATGAATATTGAAGATCAATTTACGATGTTTTTGTACCTTGGATTGGGAATTGGGTTTTTAATCTGGTTCGTCGGAATGGGAACGCTCATTGCAGGAGGAATTGGAGTCAGTAATATTATGCTAGTAACTGTTCGGGAACGAACCAAAGAAATTGGTATCCGACGAGCATTGGGAGCTACACCACGCAATATAATCACTCAAATTCTGACTGAAAGTATAGTATTAACAATTATTGCCGGTATTTCCGGATTGATGCTCGGTGTGGGGCTTCTACAACTTGTGGGTTATGCACTTAGTCAGGGTGATCAGTTTTTCAAAGATCCACAAATCAGCTTTACTGTTGGAGTAGCCGCATTTTTTATTCTGTTGGTTATTGGCACTTTAGCCGGATTTATCCCGGCAAATCGTGCCATGAGCATAAAACCGATTGAAGCGATCAGAGAAGAATAGCGGCCCCTAAATCCCCTAAAGGGGACATAAAAACAAAAAAAAATAGAAATAAAAAATTAAATAGAAACGTACTAAACCTGTTCCCCTTTAGGGGTTAGGGGTAGTCTTAAAAAATTGAAGTTATGAAGAAAATTCTAAAATTCGCGTTGCTCATTTTAGTTGGAGCATTGGTAATCTGGACATTCTGGTTTTTATGGCAAAAATCGCGTCCGAAAGTAAAAAAATACGAAATTGAAGTCGTAAAAACGGGTAGTATTGAGAAACATACGGTTGCCACCGGAAAAGTAGATCCACGCAATGAAATTCTTATTAAACCACAAATGTCAGGTATTATTGCTGCCGTGTATAAAGAAGCAGGCGATATGGTAAAGGCTGGTGATGTAATAGCTAAAATCAAGGTAATTCCTGATATGGTAAGTCTTAATAGTGCTGAATCACGTGTTTCACGTGCACAGCTATCATTCGACCAGTCGAAGAAAAACTACGAACGTGACACAAAACTGTTTGCCGACAAAGTCATTTCGAAAGAAGAATTTGAAAAAACTCAACTTCAATTCAATAATGACAAAGAAGAATTGAGAACTGCGAAAGATAATTTGAGTTTGATTCGTGATGGTATTAGCACTAACAGTGCTGCAATTAGTAATACGCTGGTTCGTTCGACTATTAATGGAACCATTCTGGATGTCCCCATCAAAGTAGGAAACTCGGTAATTCAGTCGAATAATTTCAACGATGGAACTACCATTGCCACCGTGGCCAATATGAATGATATGCTTTTTGTGGGAAAACTGGACGAAACCGAAGTGGGAAAAATTAAAGTGGGAATGCCGATGAATATTACTATTGGAGCATTGCAAGACCAAAAACTGACAGCCAAACTGGAATATGTTTCACCAAAAGGAAAAGAAGAAAACGGTGCCATTATGTTCGAAATGAAAGCTGCCGTTAAAGTTCCAAAAGATGTTTATGTCCGTGCAGGTTACAGTGCCAATGCCGAAATTTTACTCACCAAACAGGAAAGTATTATTACAATACCTGAAAGTTGTGTTGAATTTGGTGGAGATACAGCCTTTGTATATGTTCTGAAGACCAAAGAACCCCAAGCATTTACAAAAAAGCAGGTGAAATTAGGCTTATCCGACGGTATAAAAATTGAAGTAAAAAGCGGCTTGAAATTGAAAGATAACATCCGTGGAGCTGAAATTCTGGAAAAGAAACCAGAAGCACCAAAACCACAAGGCAGAAGACATGATTAATTAGAATCGGTTCGTAAATAACTAAGTTAATTTTTCAATCAGAAAAAAAGGAAAACAAATGAAAAACAAAATTTTAATAATATTTTTCGCTCTTTTGATAACGGGTCTGTTGAAAGCACAAAAACCGTGGACGCTACAACAATGTGTGGATACTGCTTTGGCAAACAACCGGACAGTGAAGCAGCAGGCACTGGCAAAAAAGAATAAGGATATTGCTTACGAGCAAGCACGTAAGAATTTGCTTCCAAATCTGAATGCTTCTGCCAGTCAAAACTGGAATTTTGGACGCTCATTGTCTGTTGATAATACCTACAAGAGTTCAAATTCATCCCAATCATCATTCAGCATATCCAGTGGACTAACTTTGTTCGATGGAATGAAAATGAAGTACAGTATTGATGCCAGCAAAGCTGATATGTTGGCTGCAAATGCAGATTTGGAAAAGATAAAACAAGACATCACCATGAATGTGGCTCTTGGCTTTATGCAAATTTTACTGAACAAAGAGTTGCTTCAGATCGCAGAAGTTCAACTGGGACTTACTCGCACCAAAATTGAACAACGCAAAGGATTGGTTGCTGCAGGCAAACTGGCAGAAGGTGAACTTCTTGATTTACAAGCTCAGGAAGCTAACGAAGAAATGAGCCGGTTACAAGCCGATAACACATTAAAACTATCCTTACTTGATTTAGCTCAATATCTCGAAATAGACAATTTTGAAAAAATGGATGTGGTTGCTCCTGCTGCTTTATCTGAATCGGAAATGCAATTTCTTACTGCCGATGCGGTATTTCAAAGTGCTTTAACTCATCGTCCTGAAATAAAAGGTGCTGAATACCGATTGAAAAGCAGCGAGTATAATGTATTGATTGCCAAAGGGAACTATTATCCATCATTAAGTCTGGGTGCAAATTACGGAACAGGTTATTACAACCTGAGCAGCATACCAAACAATAGTTTTGGTCAACAATTAAACGATAACATGAGTGCGCAAATAGGATTGAATTTGAGAATACCGATTTTCAATAAATTTGAAGTGCGCAATGGTGTTCGCTCTGCCGAATTAGGTGTGAAAAGCAGCAAAATCAGCATGGATAATGCCAAACTGGAATTGAAAAAATCAATTCAACAAGCATATTACAACGCTTTAGGCGCAAAAAGTCGTTGGGATGCTGCTCAAAAATCCGAAGTGGCAAGTCGCGAAGCCTATCGGTTTACGAATCAAAAATATGAAGGTGGAAAAGCAACTTTGTACGAATTGTATCAGGCCAAAAGCAATTTAACACAAGTTCTTTCCGAAGGAGCACAAGCAAAATATCAGTATTTTTTCAGAGTTAAAATGCTTGAGCTGCTTAAATAATGCCCACTAACTCCCTAGAGGGGGAATAAAGTGGGGTATTCAATTATGAAAACAGAAACTTAAACCGCTCATCTGAGTGCCCCATCAGGGGGATTTAGAGGTGCAAAAATCAAAAAAAATGAACGCAGACAATATTAAATCGCAAATGCGTAAAGGCTATCTGGAATATTGCATTTTGCTTATTCTACGGAAAAAGTCTGCTTACACTTCGGATATAATTGCCGAACTGAAAGACGCTAAACTAATTGTGGTGGAAGGAACATTGTATCCTTTGCTCACCAGGCTTAAAAACAGCGAATTGCTGGACTATCGATGGGAAGAATCAACACAGGGACCTCCACGTAAATACTATGAAATGACCGAAAAAGGTGCAGAATTTCTGAATGATCTGGAAAGTGCCTGGGAAGAAATTAATGATGTTGTACGTAAAATCAAAGCATCTCCAAACCCCTCGAAGGGAGCTGCTTAAAGAACTAATTTCAATAATAAAAAAAAACAGTTTCATTTGCCTTTTGGCTTATGACTAAAAATAAAAAGTTATGAAAAAGACATTAACAGTAAACCTGAATAGCATCGTTTTTCACATCGACGACGACGCATTCGAGATGTTGCAGCGCTATCTTCACGAAATTGCAGATCATTTTCAGTCGGAAGATGAAAAGAAAGAAATTATGGCTGATATTGAAGCCCGAATAGCTGAGCTTTTTTCAGAAAAACTTCAGAAAAACAAGAATGTGGTTACACTTTCGGATGTGGAGGAAATCATAGAAATAATGGGCAAACCAAGTCAGTATACCGAAGAGGACGAGGAAGCACCCAAATCGCAGAAAGATGATAAAAAACAACCAAAATCACGAAGGTTCTATCGTGATCCGGAAAATTCAATTTTAGGCGGTATTGCGGGCGGATTGGCAGCTTATTTTAACATCGATGTAACCTGGATCAGAATCATTCTGGTGTTGCTCGTATTTTTGGGTGTTGGATTTATTATACCAATTTATATAGTAGTTTGGTTTGTAGCCCCGGCAGCAGTTACTGCTTCGCAACGGCTTGAAATGCAGGGCGAAGACGTGACGGTGGAGAATATAAAAACCGAGATAAACAATGTAAAAAACTACATGGAAAGTGAAAAATTCAAACATTCTGCTTCGACAGTTGGTGAGCGGATTCTGGTAATTTTACGCTGGTTTTTTAAAATTATTTTCGGTTTTATTGGCGTTGTACTTGGCATGGTGGGCATAATAGTTATAGCTGCATTAATTCTGGCACTTTTCTTAGTCATTTTTGAACCAACTGTAGTTCATGGATTTGGATTAGATGGATTTTCAAACTTGGGAATGATTAGCCCTGAGAAAATGATATTCTTAGTCATTTCGTTGATTTTACTCATTGGTGGACCGATATTTATACTCATTTATTGGGCCATTCGCCTGATTTCGGGTCATCATCATACTAATCACAGCATTTCGTGGGTTATTCTGATACTTTGGTTTGCCGGTTTATTTATGTTCTTCAGTGTTGGTGGGAGTGCGCTAGTTCATCTTCGTAATAACGAAGGACATCCATTTAGTTTTACATGGAGTGATGAAGATAAACCTCTCGTTGATGAGGTACGCACGCTAGATCCATTTCATGCGATTGAAATATCCGGTAATTTTGAATTGATACTCAAAAAAGATTCGGCACATAATGTTGTTGTTTCCAGTCCTGAAGATTTGAACTCAAAAGTAATTACCAAAGTCGAAAATGGTGTACTGCATATTTATTCTGAACATTTTTTGCTTAACAGAACTCTTAAAATATCTGTTTCGTCTGATTCGTTGAAAAACATTATAGCAAAGGGCGCTTGTAAAATATACACAGAAAATCGATTGCTAAGTAAAGAATTTTCCCTCGTATTGCTGGGTGCCAGTGAAGCTGATTTGGATCTAAACATTGCAGGTGAACTTAATCTGGAAACTAAAGGTGCTTCAAAAGTGGATATAAAAGGAAGCTGTCAGACACTTAAAGTTAACGGAGTGGGTGCCAGCGAAATCGAAGCTACCGAATTGATAGCCAAGAATGCTGATATTCGAGTTAGCGGTGCAACTCACGCCAATGTTTACGCCACCGAAAGTCTGAATGCAGAAGCCAAAGGTGCCAGTGACATTGATTGCAAGGGTCATCCAAAATTAGTAAAAAAAATAGATCATGTCAGTTCAAGCATTAATATTGAATAGATTAACTCTGATTTAACAAATCCTGTCAGGCTAATGCCTGACAGGATTTATTTTTATTAAGTGTTTGCCAATCTCAAAAGATTATGTATTTTTGTCGAATTGATTTATAAAATTTCCCAATATTTAACAAATATTCTATGAAGAAAATTTCATTATCACTACTTGCTGCCATTTTGATAATTATTTGTTTCACAGGATGTGGAGACAAAGATGTATTTTCATTTGTCAATAAGACAGTTGTTGTTGACAAACCCGGGGGTTTAGCAAATGCACTAATTTTAACTAATTTAGGTGGTATCAATAGCTTGAAAATTAGCGGTAAAATAGATACCCGAGATTTCAAAACCATTCGCGACCATATGTCAGAATTAAATGAACTTGATTTATCGGATGTAACAATTGAAGCATACAAAGGCTATGAAGGTACAGGTGGAATTGAGATTTACGAATATCAGGCTAATTCGATACCCAATTATGCATTTTATAATCCAATAACAATCACCAGTCTGACTTCGTTGAGTAAGATAACATTCCCACAAAATATCAAAGTCATAGGTGCATCAGCTTTTGTTGGTTGCACCGGATTAAAGTCATTGAACCTTCCAGCTGAATTGAAAAATATTGGCAACCGTTGTTTTACACGTTGTAGTGGATTAACAGACAAAGTGATTATACCAACTAAAGTTGATACAATTGGTTATTCAGCTTTTGCGTTCTGCTCCGCACTTACATCGGTTCAACTTTCTGATTCACTGTTATTTATTGGCGAATCAGCTTTCAATAGTTGCACAGCACTTGCTGGCACATTATACCTGACTTCAAAACTTATAACTATTAATGATGGTGCTTTTGAAAATTGTAGTAGTCTGACAGCAATAAATATTTCTACTTCACTTTCGAGTCTTGGAAATGCTGTATTTAAAGATTGTGTGTGTCCGATAAATGTTGTGTCAGATAACCCTAATTTTTCAAGTATTAATGGTGTTTTGTTCGATTATTTTCAAACAACTTTAAAATATTGTCCGACTAGCAAAACTGGATCTTTTGAAATACCAAGCACAGTAAATTCCATTGATTATGCAGCTTTTTCAAATTGCAATAAACTTACGTCAATTATCATTCCCGCATCGGTTAATTTCATTTACGACTATGCTTTTTCTAATTGTACAGGTTTATCAGGCACTTTTTCACTTCCAAATTCAGTTTCTTATTTTGGGTATTTTGTTTTTAAAGGTTGTACGGGTATAACTAACTTTAATGTAGCAACCGACAATCCTTACTTTACAAGCATTGACGGTGTCTTGTTCGATGTAGGTCAAACTACCTTGAAACAAATGCCACCTGCTAAGACTGGTAGTTTTAGCATTCCCGAAACTGTAGGAACTATTGATTTTGGTGCTTTCATGGATTGTACAGGGTTAACTTCGATAAATATTCCTTCTTCGGTAACTACGATTGGCGAAAGCGCTTTTATGAATTGTACAGGGTTAAATTCGATAAATATTCCCGCTTCGGTAACTTCAATTTCCAGCCATGCTTTTGTAAATTGTAACGGGTTAACTTCTATTTACGAGTACTCGACCATGCCTATTCAATTTATAGTTGACAATAGAACTGAATCATGGTCAGTGTTCTACAATGTTAACCTAAAAACTTGTCGCTTGTATATTCCTGCAGGGACAAAAGGTGCTTATCAACAAGCAAGTCAGTGGAAAGATTTCGCAAATATCATCGAAATGTAAAACACATTTCTTATTTATTACAAATTATTTCCCGCTAATTACGCTGATTCTGCAGAATTCTTCTTTGTAAAAATCAGTGTAATCAGCGGTTTCTTTTTGAACAAAACACTACTGAGTTTGTTTTTAATCACAAACCAATTAAAAACAAATCATATATGAAATTGAATATTGCAACTTTATTTCTTTCTGTTTTTTCCGTATTCAGCTCAAATGCTCAGGAAAAAGCGAATGCCGCTAATCAGAGTTTTTACGATTTCAATGCTAAATCGATAGATGGCAAACAAATCAATATGAGTCTTTATAAAGGGAAAGTAGTGTTGATTGTAAACACTGCCAGTAAATGTGGTTTTACACCTCAGTATGATGGGCTGGAAGTGCTATACAAAAAGTATGAATCAAAAGGACTTGTGATTCTGGGTTTTCCATGCAATCAGTTTTTAAGTCAGGAACCCGGCAATGAAGCCGACATCGCCAAATTCTGCTCCTTGAAATACAATGTAAACTTCCCAATGTTTGCAAAAATTGATGTAAACGGCGACAATACACATCCACTTTATAAGTTCCTGAAAACGGTACTCGGTGGTACGATGGGAAATGACATTAAATGGAATTTCACTAAATTCTTGCTCGACCGCAGTGGTAAGCCTGTTAAACGCTTCGCTCCTACTGTAAAACCGGAAGAGATTACTGATGATATTGAGAAACTGCTTGCAAAAAAATAAGCAAGAACTGGAAACGCAAAAGCCCTGCAAATAATTTTGCAGGGCTTTTGCGTTTAATACTTTAATTTGATATTCAAAATTTGTTTTTCAATATTCTGTCAGAAGCCAGTTTAGCTGTCAGTATAGATATAGGGAAACCTGCAGGGCTGTATGTCCATTGTCCGGCTTGAAAAATCGAAGGTAAGGGTGTTTCGACTGATTTAGCAATTCCAAGCATACTACTTATAGCAGGGATGTATGGATTGGTAAAAGCCCAACCAGTTATTCCACCATCCGTATTTCCAGTCAGTTTTTCGATGGTAAGGGGTGATGATGAAAAGCTACCGATGATTTTGTCTTTCAGCCCTGGAAAAATACTTTCTTCCAAAACCTGAATGGTTATTTGCTCCAAAAATTCTTTTATTTCGGCAGTCCAGCCAAATTCGTCAATCTTTTTGCTCAAACCATAATCATAAAGTAAACTTACAACTAGTCCGGATTGTCCTTCGGGAGCTAAATCAGCATCCCGCAATGCCGGAATAGCAATTTCAAAGGTATTTAGTCTGAAATAATCTTCCAGGTATTTCTTGACTTTGTTTTTCAGTTCAAGATTATCCTTATCAATTTTTTTCGCTTTCAGAAACTCTTCAATATCATCTTTTTGCACCATAGACAAGCCTCTTTTGTCAGGTGTATAGAAAAAATGTCCGGTGCAGATTTCCGCAAAATACTCTTTCTTTTCCTGCACCGACAGGTAAACAGTAAATACCGAATCACCACCTTTCAGATCCTTCAGTAACGAACGTTTCTCTTCAATTTTACTGACTAATTTAGTATTGTTTAGTTTTTCCAGCGGAATTATGTTATACATGTGTTTCAAATCACCTGCCCAAATCAGATTTGTGTATTCGGTGCGATTTCCTTCGGTGTCAAGCACGTATTTTTCTTCGGGTTGCAAGCTCTGTATGCTAACGGATGTTTTTATCGTACCACCGTGCTGAATAATATAATCTTCGAGTTTCTTAATTAGCGTTGCCGTTCCGCCTTTCGGGTAATGATAGTCGAGATACAGGCTAAAATAACTCAGGGCAAATGATGTAGGCGTTTTCTGGAAGAAATGTTGAGCAATGATATCAATAAGCGATTGGTTCGTTGTAAACCGTTTCAGGTATTCTTCCACCGGCTCGTTGATTTTTTTTATTTTCCGAATGGTGAAAATGAATTTAAACATCCAGGGCAGAATCACTTTTATCAAATACTCCCTGTCCTGGGTCATATTCAGAAATGCCGGATTATCAATGCCGTAAAGCACATCCATATAACCCATTATTTTTTTTATTTCGCCTATAATGGCTGTAATATCATTGGCATTATCAGGATATTGTACTTTCAGAAAGTCTTCATATTCAGCAACACTTTCTTTGCCCTGCAATCTCATCACACTGTCGGCTATACCAATAGAGATATTGCTCTTGCTAAATTCTATATCAATACCCAACTGTTTGAGCATTGGAAACACAATGCCCGAATTTTCAATAGAGCGTAACCCACCGTCGAAATAAATACCATTACGTTCAAAGGTTTGCACCAATCCACCAACTTTGGATTGTCGCTCAAAAAGGATTACCGACTTACCTGCACGTGCCAGATAAGCCGCCGCCGTGAGTCCGGCAATTCCTCCACCCACTACTATTGCATCATATTTCATAAACTTCCGACTTATCAAGTTGAACTAATTCTTTGCTACGCTGAAAAATCTGTTTGCCAAGTTCCCTATTAAGAGCATGAGGTGCTGGTATTTCCTCGTTAGTGAGGTTGAAAAACTTACCGCTTAGACCTTCCATTTCGGGCGACGAGGCCATGTAATAAATAGCATCACCGGATATTGACGGATTTTTAAGCGTAGGCTGAATCAAAAAACGTGAAAACCAATTGTATAATTTACCGTTGTTAGTTCCGATATTAGATTTCACTGCACCCGGATGTATAGCATTTATGGTTACGCCTTTCCCATGCAGCAAATCATTCAACTCCCAAACCGTCATCAATTGAGCCGTTTTAGAAGCGCCGTAGCCGCCGTAGCCACCGTATTTGCGTTTTTCCCAGTTGAGGTCATCAATCTGTAAACCATTGAATCGGTGACCTTCGGAATTCACCTGAATTATGCGGGATGGTGCGCTTTCAACTATTCGTTTCAGTAACAAACTCGTTATCAAAAACGAAGCCAAATGATTCACGGCAAAAGCAGTTTCATAACCATCTACTGTGATTTGACGAGTGGTCATGTGTACGCCGGCATTGTTTACCAGTATATCGATACGAGTATACTTTGCAAGAATAGCTTCTGCAGCTTTTCTAACCTCAGTCAGGTTTGCAAAATCAGCAATGTAATAATCGGGTACATACGTCGATAATTCTCGAAGTTCAGCACAAAGTTTTTCGGCTTTATCTTTACTGCGAACTATAGTCACAATTTTAGCACCGGCTTTAGCGAATCGGATAGCAGCCTGATAACCAACGCCCGAAGTAGTGCCGGTTATGACACAGATTTTTCCATCCATTGCTGTGGTTGTCACTTTTTGTGGAAGACGACCGGCGCGTATAAAGTCTAACTCCGGCGGGAATTCAAATTTTTTGCTCATTATCCAAATTTCTTAATTAGAAACCGACGATACATTTTATTCCAATGGGGAATATTATTGAATATATCGCCCCATAAATCGTAATAATCACGTTGTTGCAGTATATAACCATCTTCACTGATAGTAAGTTTGGTTGAACCGTACATTGGGGTGCTGGGGTATTTTTTGAACATCATGGTCATAATCCAATCGAAAATAATAATATTGTCGTTCTGAGCTATCGATACAATTTCCATGTTCAGTTGGTGGGTACGTTTGGTCAGGCGATTGCACATGGCGGTAAAATCTTCAATGCCATCAATCCGCTGTATTGTATCCTGAAAAATAATATCTTGGTGATAATATGGAAAAATATGCGACCAATCGGGTTTTCCATCCGTATTATATGTCTTAGACCAAAGATCTTTTACTGTTTCAATACTGATAGGCTTTAATACTGAAGTTTCTTCCATTGAATAAATTATGTTTTAACTTTATGCAAAGATAATTATATTTCCAAATAAAAAAAGTCAAATATATTGATAAAATTAAGCGAAATAGTTACTTTTGACCGTTTAAAATTTAAAACAAAACATCAATCACAAAGTTCATATCAATCTTAAAGCCTAGTATCTATGTCATTACATGCTAATATTATTACTTTTTTTCTTGGAATAATCAATGCAAAAAAATTGGTAGAAAAATCCTTTCAAAATCCGGCAAGGTCAACAAAAGCATTAACACCTAAATATTTAAAGAATAAATTCAATGTGTCTGAATTTCAGGTTATGAATAAATCAGTTGTAACGGTGCAACCCTTTATCGTCAAGAATAATAGTCATATATTGTTCTTTCACGGTGGAGCATATGTGGCTGAAGGAAGTGCCATGCATTGGAAAATGATTGAAACAATCGTTCGGGCAATAAACTGCAAAGTAAGTTATATTGACTATCCTCTTGCACCGGAGAATAACTACAAACAAACCTTTGAAATGGTTCAAATATCCTTTGATTTGCTTGTCAGTGCGTTTCCAAATGACAGCTTTATGCTTATGGGCGATTCGGCTGGAGGTGGATTGGCACTGGCTTTTGCACAAAAACTGCTAAAGGAGAATGCGCCGGTACAACCATTAAAGCTTATTCTATTTTCACCATGGCTGGATCTTTCCATGCAAAATCCGGGAATAAAAAAACAGGAAGGTACAGATAAACTCCTTCCTTTAAGCGGTTTGATTGAAACTGGCCGGAAATATTCTGATGGAGATGATGTGAGTAATTACCTTTTATCACCCATCAATGGCGATTTTGCGGGAATAGTTAAAACTCTTGTTTTCTTTGGAACGGATGAACTATTCTATTCGGATTGTAAACTTTTGGCGGAAAAAGTAAAAACTTTCGGAAATTTTAGTTTCGAGGAGTTTCAGGGTATGCAACATGATTGGGTGATTTTTCCAATTCCCGAAGCTCAAAAAGCCTTACAAATAGCTATTGAGTTTATAAAAAACTAAAAAAAATTTTATCATGAATCACAAACACCTGAATTTCATTTTATTTCTCATTTTCTTTCTATATACTTTTCAGTCTTCATTCGCTAATACTCCGGTTTCCGCAAAAGACAATTTCCGGTTTCTGGAAATGAATATCACCCAACTTCAACAAGGCTACAAAGAAGGCAAGTTTAACGTGAAGGAAGTAGTTCAGGCATATTTGGATCGAATCAATGAAATTGATAAAAACGGACCTTCGCTTCACTCAATTATTATGCTGAACCCAGATGCAATCTCCATTGCTGAAAAACTGGACAAAGAAATGAAGCAATCGAAAAAAATACCTGGTGCCCTTTTCGGTATTCCGGTGGTGATTAAAGACAATATTGATACATACGACAAAATGCCGTGCACAGCCGGTTCCCGGGCATTGATTAATTCTTATCCGTTGAAAGACAGTTATGTTGCCAAACAACTTCGTGCAGCCGGAGCTATTATTATTGCAAAATCGAACCTGAGCGAGTGGGCTAACTTCCGTGGACAATTATCCACCAGCGGCTGGAGCGGATTGGGAGGATTGACCAAAAATCCTTACGTACTTAGTCGGAATCCGTGCGGATCGAGTTCGGGTTCGGCGGTTGCAGTTTCAGCCAACCTGACCATGATTGCCATTGGTACCGAAACCGATGGTTCCATTGTTTGTCCGTCACAAACCAACGGCATTGTGGGAATAAAACCAACAGTCGGATTGGTAAGCCGTGCCGGAGTAATTCCTATTTCGTCGACACAAGACACTCCGGGACCAATGGCACGAACTGTGCGAGATGTGGCTGCTTGCCTTGGGGCATTGACAGGAATTGATTCGGCGGACGTGAAAACACTCGACAGTCCCGGTCATTTTTACAAAGATTATACTCAATTTTTAAAGAAAGATGGACTGAAAGGCAAGCGCATTGGGCTGTTCAAAGTGCCTTATGGCATCAATTACAAAGTGGACACATTGATGAACCGAGCTGTTAAGTTTCTTAAAAGTCAGGGTGTGGAAATTTTTGAAATTCCTGAAATCACCAAAGCCAAAGTGGATAAATACGAAAATGAAATCATGCTGTATGAGTACAAAGACGGTTTGAATAATTATTTCCGTTCACTTGGACCAAAAGCACCGGTAAAGAACATTGACGAACTGATTGCTTTTAATAAAGCAGATTCAATTGAATTGCGTTATTTCAACCAACATTATCTGGAAGAAGCTACAAAAAAAGGCGACCTGAATTCTAAAGAATACAAAGTTGCACTCGACAGTTTGATGAAAGGGAGCCGCGAAAATGGAATTGATAAAGTAATGAATGAACACAAACTGGATGCTATCATTGCACCGACAGGTAGTCCGGCATGGAAATCGGATTTGACCAACGGCGACAGTTTTCAGATTGGCACTTCGTCACCTGCAGCTCAGTCCGGTTATCCTGACATTACGGTACCAATGGGTTTTATTGATGATTTGCCGGTTGGTATTTCTTTCTTTGGCCGGGCATGGAGTGAACCAATTTTGCTGGAAATTGCCTATGCTTATGAACAGGGTACAATGTTCAGAAAAGCACCACGCTTTTTGAAAGGAGATTAAAGAAAACATTAGATTACAATGGAAATTATCAGATATTAGGTTCAATAAAATGAAGATGATTAATAGTTTCTATCTATAATACTATTTTCATTATTAAAAAAACTTTTGATTGAACGGTTTGTTATACTTTTAAATAATCAAACACAACAATGAAAATTTTAAGAATAGCATTCACAGTACTTTTCTTGTTTTTCGTTCTATTTCAATCAATTGTTATTATGGCAACCAACAAAACAGAAGAACAAAAATATAGCGTTTTACAAAAAGACAAAGATTTCGAGATTCGGTTTTATCCAGCTGCAACATTTGCAACCATCGAATCAAAAGCAAATAATTACAGGGATTTATCTTCCCCTGGATTCAGGAAACTGGCAGGTTTTATTTTTGGCAATAATGAATCGTCTGTTCATATTTCTATGACCTCACCAGTTCATATGGATGTAAACGATACGCTTTCAACCATGAGCTTTGTAATGCCATCTGCCTACAATAAAACCAATTTGCCAACTCCAAAAGACAGTTCAGTTAAAATCAACGAAGTTTCGGAAGATTATGCAGCAGTGATTCGTTTCGGCGGTTATGTTAACGATGAAAAAATGAAGTTTTATTCAGATAAACTTAGAAGTATTTTATTGGAAAAAGGAATTAAAACGATAGGAAATTTCAGGTTTTTAGGATATAATCCGCCTTTTCAGTTTATAAGCCGGAGAAATGAAATTATCGTTTCAATTGAATGGAATAAATAATATAAACATAGTATGAATCCGGCTTTACTCATGCTTGATATTGAGAATGTCTACAATATAAATATCTAAAGAGTTTAAGGGAAAAAATAACCACAAGTGAAAAAGAATCATTTAACAAATGGGCTGTCTCAATGCATGATTGAGCCAGCCTTTAATTTTCAAAGTTTCACAAGCTGACATTTTATTTTATAGCTTATCAATAGTTTATTAAGCACTCAAATTTGTACCTTTGCACGTTTTAAATTAAATGTTCAGTTAATGGCAAAAAAACAAACTAAACCAAAACAGAGTGGTAGACCCAAAGGACCAAACATTTTCGGGGTACTGAAACCATACAAATATATGATTACGGGACTGATTGTTTTCGCGTTGCTGAGCAATGCGGTGAATTTGGTCATACCGAAAATCATTTCACATAGCATCGACGACTTCTCGAAAGGTTCTTTTTCGATGCAAACGGTAGTACAAGAGTTTTTGGTGGCTTCGCTTATTATTTTCGTATTAACTTTCCTTCAGGGAATTCTGCAAACCTATGCTTCAGAAAGGGTAGCACGTGATTTACGCACTAAACTTACAGATAAAATTTCACGTCAGAGTTACGCTTTTATTCAGCAATCAAACCCATCGAAACTACTTACCAACCTCACTTCAGATGTAGATTCGGTTAAAATGTTTGTATCAATGGCTGTTGTTTCGCTTGCATCGTCGCTATTTATCATTTTTGGGGCCAGTGCGTTACTTATTTCTATTAACTGGAAGCTGGCACTAAATGTACTCGTGATTATTCCAGTTATTATCGGAGCTTTCGGAGTTGTGTTTAGCCGCCTGAGCATTCTTTTCAAAAAAAGCCGTGAAGTGGTGGACCGGCTGAATAAAATCATCAATGAAAGTATTATCGGTGCATCACTTGTAAGGGTTTTGAATGCACAGATTACCGAATACAATAAATTCATGGAGGCAAATACTAATGCCCGCAACCTTAGTTTGTCCATCCTGAAACTTTTTGCCACACTCATTCCTATTGTTGTGTTTGTGGGTAATATGGCTTCACTCGCAATTCTGGCTCTGGGAGGACATTTCGTGATTACCGGTGCCATGTCACTGGGTGATTTTGCTGCTTTCAGTTCGTATTTGGTGATACTTATTTTCCCTATTATGGTAATTGGATTTATCAGTAATTTTATAGCCCAGGCGTCGGTGGCTTACGGCCGTATCGGTGAAGTGCTCAATGCTCCCGAAACGCGCGACACTGGAACGATTGAATCGCCTTTGAAAGGAAAAATTGAGCTCAAAAATATTGATGTTACATTCGGTGAAAAGCCGGTATTGAAAGAGATATCTCTAATCATCAACCCCGGATCACGAACAGCTATTATTGGACCAACTGCTGCCGGTAAAACACAATTGCTTTATTTACTAACCGGATTATTGAAACCAAACAGCGGGCAAATATTGTTCGATGACATTGATTTGAACGAATATAATAAAGAAAATTTTCAACATCAGATTGGCTTTGTATTTCAGGACAGTGTGATTTTCAGTATGAGTCTGCGCGAAAATATTGCTTTCAATGAGCAGGTTACTGAAGAATTGATGACCAAAGCTATTAATACTGCGGAACTTCATGATTTTATAGACACCTTGCCCAATGGGTTAGAAACGATTGTTAGTGAGCGTGGCGCAAGTTTGTCGGGTGGGCAGAAACAACGTATTATGCTGGCGCGAGCATTGGCATTGAATCCTAAAATTTTGTTGCTCGACGATTTTACTGCTCGGGTAGACGGACAGACTGAACTGAAAATTCTGGGGAATATAGAAAATAACTATCCGGGAATTAGCTTGCTTTCAGTAACTCAAAAAATTGCCTCAGTACAACATTACGCACAAATTATTTTGCTCGAAGAAGGTGAAATACTGGCTAGTGGAACACACGAAGAATTAATGGATACAAGTCCTGAATACGTACAGATTTTTAATTCACAACGCAGCACGAATCACTATGAGCAATAATAACTCACATGGACACAGAGGCGGTGCCGGATCATTTGTGCCTTACGAAAAAGTAAAAACTAAAGTTATTCTCACCCGATTAATGACCTTAGTCGGACAGGAACGAACGAACCTTTTCATTGCAATATTTTTTATCTTGTTAAATTCAGGATTGAACCTTATAGCACCCTATTTAATGGGACATGCGGTGGATAAATTTGTGGTGACTCACCAATACGATGGACTTATCAAATATTCCGTTATTTTGTTGTGCGTATTTTTGCTGGCTTTAGTAAGCGGTTACACACAAGCTCAACTTATGGGGCGCGTGGGGCAACGCATGATGTACAACCTGCGAAACAATATTTTCAGTAAATTACAAGAGCTGCCTATCAGTTTTTTTAATCAAAACAAAGCCGGTGACCTTATTTCGCGAGTCAACAACGACACCGACAAAATAAACCAGTTTTTTTCACAGTCACTGGTGCAGTTTATGAGCAGCATTTTCACCATGCTCGGTGCCGTAATTTTCCTTTTATCAATCGATACCAAACTGGCATTGGCAGCCCTTGCTCCAGCCCTTTTCCTATGGTTCTTTACCAAAGCCGTATCTCCTTGGGTGAAAAACCGAAATGCTGTAAATATGAAAAATACCGGTGGACTGAGTGCTGAGATTCAGGAAAGTCTCGATAATTTCAAAGTGATTGTAGCTTTCAATCGCCGTGATTATTTCCGAAAAAAATTTGACGAGGTTAATACAGAAAATTACCTAAGCGCCATTAAAGCAGGAATTGCAAACAATGTTTTTACACCCGTTTACGGTTTCTCATCGAGCATAGGGCAGCTGGTTGTCCTGTCCTTGGGTATTTATATGATTTCAGTCGGACAATTTTCGGTGGGTTTGCTGATAAGCTTTTTGGCGTATATTGCTCAATTTTACAATCCGCTAAGGCAAATTGCCTCTTTGTGGGCCAGCTTTCAGGTGGCATTGGCAGGTTGGGATCGAATTTCGCAAATTATGTCACAGGAAAATAGTCTGGCTGTGATTCCTGCCACTGAAAAAGAAGAAAATTCGGGTTTACTTTCCTTCCGTAATGTTTCGTTTTCGTATACAGCTGAAAAAGAAATTCTGTCAAACGTGAGTTTTGATCTGGTACGTGGGAAAACCTACGCTTTTGTTGGGCCAACCGGAGGTGGAAAAACAACTACCGCTTCGCTTATTGCACGACTTTATGACCCAACTGCCGGACAAATTCTGCTCGATGGTCTGGATATTCGCTCATATGATGCTAACGGACGTTCTGCAAAAATCGGTTTTATACTGCAGGAACCGTTCTTGTTTACCGGAACTATCCGCGATAATATTCTTTACGGAAATGCCTGTTTTTTTGAGCTAAGTGACGAGGAACTGATTAAAGAACTAAAAGAAGTTGGGTTGCATGGTCTTTTGGAACGTTTCGATGGTGGATTGCATGCCGAAATTAAATCCACAGGTGAAGGTCTCAGCCTCGGACAGAAACAAATCATTGCTTTTATCCGTGCAGTTATTCGTCGTCCTGATTTGCTGATTCTCGACGAAGCCACTGCCAATATTGACACCGTTACTGAACAATTGTTGGAAGCCATTCTGCGCAAACTACCCAAAAGTGCCACCCGCATTATCATTGCACACCGGCTGAATACCATCGAAAGTGCCGACGAAATCTACTTTGTCAATTCCGGTGCTGTTAGCAAGGCAGGGTCAATGCAGGATGCTGTGAATCTCTTATTGCATGGAAAAAGGGAGAGTTAAGTTCAATTATCAACAACCATTAATTAACTTATCTTTCTGATTACGCACTGCTCACCCGACAATAATCAATTAAAATATATTAAAGAAACATACTTAGATAAAGGTATTGGTTCTGGTTCTTTATTTTTAAGATATAAACATAAAAGTATAGAAAATAATGAAATAGTTGAATTTTTAGGTATTAATTCTGCTATGTATGCTAATTCAGTTTTTTATAATGATTCATTTAAAAAATTAAATTTCTTTAATTCAGATATAGGTGGTTGTACAATTACACATAAAAAATTTAGAGAATATAAATTAAACCCTCCTACAAAAACACTTGAACAAATTAAAGAAGATTATTTTTCACACAAACATTTAATCATATTATAATATGAATAGATTTCAAATAATTGAATTAGAATGGAATTGTTATAATGGATATATTTTTTCATTATTACATTTAGATTTAAATAAACCATGTATAGATTCTGCATTATTTAGTTTTAATTTTTCACCAAATTTTTTATATATTGATATATTATTTTTTTCATTTAAAATATTTGATACAAATGAATACTAAAATTTGCGGTGGTAAACTCAAATATGATGGTTGGCATTTATGGAGATGTGAAGAATGTGGACATGGATTTGAATCTACTGGATGGCATTGGAAATGTTCTAATGAAATTAAAATAAAAGAAAATGAAAGTAAAAGCAAAGTTTCCTGATGGTGATGAACAAATATTAACAGTAGAAAAATTAATTTCTAAT